>NZ_JBHIQG010000302.1:0-1273 GCF_042196425.1 Bartonella sp. AD328YNZD
CCCCATCAAGGACAATAGTCCCCATGGTATGTCCACATTCTCCATCCCCACAAGAGCTAAAAAAGGACGACTCCTAAAATGCCGTAAAACAGCACTTCCTTCAAAAGGAGGGAAAGACCAAAAATACAATAAAACGCCACCCGCCACCACGGAATATCGAAGCGCTTGGAAACCTTATAAATACACATAACGACAACAATAAAAAGGTAGAAAAACACCAACAACAGCAAAAAAAAACAAATCGTTCGACATCACATACCCCTCACAGCAAGCACATTAAAGATCACACCCATGGAGAAGAAAAACACCCCCTACTTTAAGAACCAAGCCCCTAGAACACGCGCACGCCTTACACCCTGATAAATCAAAGGAGAAAAAAATCCAACAATAAAGGGCAACACCCTCTCATCCGAGAACCAAAGCCAGCTCAACCCTAGATTCTCTGCTCCCAGACGGGTAAAACAAAGGATTGGTGCCAAAATGCAGAAAAACAGCACAAAATTCAAAGCACGCAACAACCTCTGTAACACCGTATCACCTTGCTCGCGTATAAAGAACCCCAAGAGCACTTTCAACAATACAGACAAGAGCAAAACCTTTAAGAATACCGCCCTTATGCTATCCATATCCCTGACACCCACAGCAGCAAACCACAGGATAAAGCCCATCATGCAACAAAACATAACCGCCTTCAAGAAAACTTGCCAAGCAACAGGCATACTCTTGACGCCCAGATGCACCAAACCAAGGACAGTTGCAAAAATGCAAGAAAATACCGCCCCCTTCAAGAGCAGCTCTCCGTCAACAGCACGACGGCCCACGCCCACATAAATAAAACCAAGGTAGGTGGCAAGAGCGCCATAAAGCACCACCCATCTCCAAAACATCCACCCTGTAACAGAGCGACGCTTGGCAATCTTATAAATAAAAATCAAGGCAACAGCAAAAAAGCAGAAAAACCCAAAAAAGCAGAAAAAACAAGGCAACAGCAAAAACATCACATTGTTCGACATCAAATACCCCTCACAGAAAGAACATCAAAGATCACGCCGGTGGAAAAGAAAAATGCTCATTTTTTTAAGCCCCCCAACAGTACACGCACACACCATACCCCTCTCCAGAGCAAAAAAAGGAACAAATCCAACACTGCTCACAAACACCCCATTGTTCAAGAACCCCCCATTGTTCAAGAACCCCCTATCGTTCAAGAACCAAAGCGTGCTCCAGCCCATATGCTTGGCTCCCACATGTGCCAACCCAACAACAGTGCCAA
>NZ_JBHIQG010000302.1:1373-2873 GCF_042196425.1 Bartonella sp. AD328YNZD
ACCACGCCGCTGCATTACTTCATAACCCAACATAAGGAAAATACCGGGAATGCCATAAAACGCCACAGCTCGTAAAAATATGCCCCACGTCATCCCAAGAGCCTTCATTTCCACATAAACAGCCACAGAGACATAGGCCACAATACAGCTAAACACCAACCCCTTCAAAGACAAAAGCCCGCGCGCCATCACTCACCTCCCCCATCAAGTCACTCAAGAAAAATATCCACCATGCGACAAAACCCCTCTCTTTTCAAGAGCCAAATCATAACAAGATGCTTTACACCTCTATAAATCAGCCCAATGACAAAACCCAAAAGGATACCCCCACGGAATTAAGAACCAAAGCCAGCGCCACCCCATGCGTTCAGCAACCGTATAAACAACATGAGATCCCCGCCAATAACGCCCCCCAAACCCCATCCTCTTAAAAAAATTTCTTCCTTTCATGATCCCTCAAATACCTCCCCACATAAATAGAAATAAAGCTCCCAAGAGGCAGAAAAACATCAACCATGGCAAAAAACCAAATCCTGCGACATCAATCCTCCCCCCCACAGCAATAAAATCAGAAAGAATGCCCATCATGCAACAAAACGCCCATCCTTTAAAGAAGCAGAACCACAAAGAGAACGACACACACCACTCCCACAAAATCCCTCGCACAGCCCCCGCAAAATCCCCGCCCCCGTATAAATCTCTCGTACAAACAAATGACAGCAGCAAAAGAAAACCACCACCCCACACCCTTTTGAAAAACGTCCCCTCACGCAACAAGCAGATATAAAAACCTATTCCTCAACAAGCATACAACAGCACAATCCCGTTTCTTTGCATAAACATGAAAGAATCAAAATTAAAATTTTTAAGGAGATGTTATGAGCCATCAAGAGAAAAAAAACATGCAAACCTGCCCGCTTGATCATCAAAATCAAGGAAAGCACATTGGTCATTTAAAGACGCAAGAAATCCCTGTAGAAACGCGTAATCCTTATTTTAAACCCAATCATCCAGAAAGTTCCAGTAACCCGCGCACGATTAAAGCCATTGCCAATGCACAAAGCCATCCCATTGCCCTTTTATATGCCAAAGGGCATCTCAGCAAAGCCCAATATAAAGCGGCAGAACGTTTTTATTTTTACTGGCGTCAAAGCCAAGCCGATCTCCACATGAGCCTTGACTACACCCGTGAAAAGGTTGCCTGTAGCCAAGGGTACACACAGCCCATTGAACGTCAAATAGCAGCCTCCAATCAATTAAAAACCATTAAAGTTCAACTTGGTATTCTTGGCTATTCTCTTCTTGAGCGGGTTATAGGCTATGGACAAGCGATCAAAGAATTAAGTTCTTCAAAACGCAAACAAAACTCCCTTGCCGATCATTTACGAGATTGTTTAGACTTGCTCGCATTTCATTGGGGATATGCAAACCATAAACATTTTGAATAATCTCCCTCGCCATTTTAAGCGGCCTCCCATCCTTCCCGCTCCCTCTATAAGC
>NZ_JBHIQG010000303.1:0-2867 GCF_042196425.1 Bartonella sp. AD328YNZD
CGGGGAAATTTTATCGCTTTAGGTCCCGCTTTATCACGACGTCCCTTACCAATCATTATCGGTTCTGTTGAAACTTTAGCACGCTCTTCTAGTCCTAAATTAATGCCACTTCCAACAGAGCGGGATGATGTGCAAGAGCTCGTTTTTACTGCTCCACCAGAGGAAATTTTAACGCCATTTAAACTAACACGAGAGCCGATGAGGGAAAAATCAATGCACGAGATGTTAGAGGAGGTGGTACATAAAAAACAAGAGGTGTTGGAAGAAAATCTGAGTTTATTTCCTGAACTTTCTGATGTTGAGCGTAATAGTCAAGCAGAACATGTCATTCAGGAAATTCTTGAGGATTCTGAATCTTTTTATCGCTCAACAGCGGTGCTTTATCAAGATTTTTCGGTTCGTTGCCGTATCCATGGTATGTCAAAGGTTCCTTTTAATCTTTCGCAATTTCGGCGTAAATTGGCTATTGCACAAGCTTTTGTTGATGAACAAACGGCTGTCAGTGAACGTTGGAAACATATTTTGCAGATATCAGAAAGTTTAGAAGATGAGGTTCAAGGAGTCTTCTTGAATGTGGCACAGGCCGCATTGGGCGGAAAGCCTTGTCCATCCGATGCATTTTTAGCACGTCTTTATGGGACTCATTCTTTAAACCGCGTCCGTCGGCTTTTAACCTACTTTGAAGAACGCGGTCTCATTGTTATTCATACGCATTTTAGTGGCCAACGCATTGTTGCATTTCCTGATCTTGGTGTTGAAACAGCGCCAGGAGATCCCAAGGAACCACTTTAACCAAATAAACTTGAAACGGATTGTTCTGCTGCTGTCCTTGCTATTGCTTCTCCAATGAGATCGGCAATGGGTAAAACACGAATATTATGTGCTTCCTCAATAACTTGTGTTGGCATGATTGAATCTGTAATAACCAGTTCCTTCATTTCTGAATTGGTAATTCGTTCGATTGCATTACCAGAAAGAACGCCGTGCGTGATATAAGCTGTGACACTATTGGCACCATGTTTAAGCAAAGCACTTGCAGCATTGCATAAAGTTCCACCTGAATCAACAATATCATCAAGTAAAAGACAATCTTTTCCCGATACATCTCCAATAATATTCATCACCTCTGATTCACCGGGGCGTTCGCGACGTTTATCTACAATAGCGAGCAAACTGTTCAAGCGCTTGGCAAGCGAGCGAGCACGGACTACACCACCCACATCAGGTGAAACAACAATAACATTTTCAAGAGAATAATTCACTTTGACATCGCGAGAAATGACAGGAACAGCATAGAGATTATCTGTAGGGATATCAAAAAAACCTTGAATTTGTCCTGCATGAAGGTCCAATGTTAAAACACGATGGGCCCCTGCTTCAGTAATGAGGTTGGCAACAAGTTTTGCAGAAATAGGAGTTCGTGGTCCTGGTTTTCTATCTTGGCGTGCATAGCCAAAATAGGGGATAACAGCTGTAATACGACGCGCAGAAGAACGACGAAGGGCATCAATCATGATGAGCAATTCCATCAAATGATCATTTGCGGGATAGGATGTGGATTGCAAAACAAAAACATCTTGTCCACGTACATTTTCGTGTAATTCTACGAAAATTTCTTGATCAGCAAAACGCTTTACAGTTGCCTTGCCTAAGGGAATGTTCAAATAATTTGTAACATCTTCAGCTAGGCGTGGATTAGAATTTCCGCAGAAAAGTTTCATAGTAGAACCTCTGAATAATTATGGTGAGAATGCGAAACGGTTTTTAATTTCTTTTTATTAAATTGCAAGAAAACAATTACAAAACCATTACAATTTTATTGATTATTGTTAAAGATCTATACGATGTGTTTTCTTTTTTCAAAAATTTTTGTTTTTTGTAGAGTTTATTCTTGAAGTCGTAAGAAAAACAAAGGATGTGATTTATTTGCACGGTGGGTATCTGTGATAGAGAAAAACTTATTCATTTATCTGTTTTGATTATTGGCTAATGAGATTGCTTACAGAGTTTTGTTACAAAATCTCATTTAAATGCATATACTCTTTTATTTTAAAAATGAGATAATTCATAGCACGATGCATTTTATTGCATAATTTAAAAATATTTTTCATCTCTATATATTATTCGTTTTAAATATACTCTTGCCTATCATGATGCGTGTCATGTTTTTTATTTCTGTTGGTATCTTTAGGTGTTTTCTAAAACGATGTGTTGTTATTTGTAGATATCGTGAAGGCAGTGAAGATATTTTTAATCATCCAATTTAGTTTTTTCTATAATGAATTGATATAGAAAACAGCTCCAATGATATTTTATGTTTAAATAATTCCTTGTTAAAGGACATTATAAGCAAACATTGAAAAGAAGTGTGCGCTTATGGAGTAACAAGCCGGCACCATCATTATATTTTCCTGCTCCCAATATTGCGACAGATCTTGCATTAAGACGGTTCATAAGAGCCATTTTAGTCCTTTCTTATATAAATTTTATCCACACGCTAATCCCGCTTGTAACGTGCAAGCGAATAGTTTTGATTGATTCAAGATAAGCAGGTTTGAAATGAAAGAATCTTACGATATTCGGGTCTCTCATTCAACATACAAAATAGTAAATTATTATTATCAATCAAAGTCTTGTAGTTTTTATTTCTCATCACTACAGTTTTTATACCTTGTGGAGCCAATAAGAATTTTTATGAAAAAAACATAGTACAAAAGAGCTTATTTATTTTTTATTGGCGTTATTTTGTTTGCAGGTTTGATCTTTTTTTGAGACAAAAATACTTATTTTAGCATAATAGCAGAAATTTGCCGTCCGTAATCGGGTTCGTTGCGGTGTATTGCACGGCGATAGGAGAAAAAACGCTG
>NZ_JBHIQG010000304.1:0-2856 GCF_042196425.1 Bartonella sp. AD328YNZD
AAGAGCATATCACTTTTTTCCAATACCAACAGAGAATCTCTCGCTTACCTTTTATCCTCTTCATAAGAAGAGTGATGCTAAATGATAAAAATCATTTTTTCATGGAGTACATTATAAACTTATATAAAATATATTGTTCATTTCTCTCATATAGATCACCTCTATCAAGAAAACAAAAACAAGGCTTTATTTTCTATTTTGATTATAAATACAGATCTTCTGAAATGCCTCCTTACCTTTTTGTATTGTCTGAAAATATTGCTTTACACACCTTATAGATGTTTTCTGATAGAGGAAAAAATATGTTATTCTCCTATCTTGGGTAATAAAACTTTTGCATACAACCCACCCAAATCAGAACGCGATAAAAAGAGATTGCCGCCATATTCATTGACCATATCTGAAACAATTGCTAACCCTAAACCTGTCCCCGGTTTACTTTCATCAAACCGCCGGCCTCTTTTTAATGCTTCATCAATTTTATCTTCTGTTAAACCAGGACCATCATCTTCAACAAGGATACTGAAATATTTCTCTTCTTCAACATTTTCTTCTATACAACAAGAGATCAACACCTTTGTGCGAGACCACTGAGTAGCATTTTCAATCAAATTTCCTATAATTTCTTCTAGATCTTCCTTCTCTCCAGAAAAAACAATATCATCAACATCCATAATAAATTCAATTTTTTTTTCAGGATTAAGCTTTTTCATAACCCGCACTAAACGATCAATCACACTGCGAACAGATGTATGATAGATAATACTATCGCATTGTGCTGCAATCCGCGCCCGCTGAAGATAATGATTGATTTGAGCACGCATAATTTGCGTTTGCTCTCTCAACAGACACGCCTTTTCTCCGTGCATCTTATCGGTCTCATTCATAATCACGGATAGAGGCGTCTTCAATGAATGCGCGAGATTACCAACCTGTGTGCGAAATCGCTCAATAATACGCTGATTATTATTAATGAGAGCATTCATCTCTTGTACAAGCGGCATCACTTCACTGACTAAATCCGTATTCACATAATGAACTCTTCCTTCGCGAATATCATTCAATGCACGTCGAATAAGCTTCAACGGTTGAAAACTAAAGAAAATAATAGCAATATTAATAAGAACACTCCCAATACCAAAACTCCAAAGAAAAATTTGCAAAGTTTGCTTAAATTCCTTTACTTGGGCATGGGCTTCATCGATATTCCCAACAAGCCGAAAACGTGCAATATGATTTTTATTATCAAGAACAACATCACTCTCAATCACTTGTAGCTTTTGGCCATCGTTTCCCTTGATCCGATAAGAGCGAAAAAATTTATTATCAAAAGGTATATCGACTTCGCTTGGGGTAAATATCTTTCCTGTTCCCAATGAGGGAGATGTCAATCTTCCTTTTAAATTATGGGATATCGCAACAACTTCCCAATACCATCCCGTTGTTGGATCAGAATAACGAATATCATCAATCTCAGCCCCTCCTTTCAAAATGCCTTCCGGTGAAACCATGACTGTTGCAATAAGACTGTAAAGTTGAGCAGAAAGGATACGCTCTAAGCTTTGTTCAGTTGAACGTTTATAAAATAAAATACTCACTGCAGAAATCGATAAAAGAGAAATCACAACCCATAATGTTGATAAAATCATAACACGTAAACTGAGAGACCGCGTAATGACAAAAAATAGCTTCCCAAACCAATTATCCTCCTTGAAAATATTCATTTATCACCTGGCGTTCTGACGCGATATCCCATTCCTCGAATAGTCTCAATAAAATCTACTCCAAGCTTTTTCCGTAACCGACCTACAAAGACTTCCACCGTATTCGAGTCCTTATCAAAATCCTGATCATAAAGATGTTCGGTAAGCTCCGTTCTTGAAATAACCCTGTCACAATGATGCATGAGATACGAAAGAAGTCTAAATTCATAAGATGTTAGTTTAATCAATTGACCATCCACAAAAACACGAGACGTCTTCGTATCCAATAAAACATTTCCACAACATAATGCACTTGTCGCATGTCCGGTAGCGCGACGAATTAATGCCCGTAAGCGCGCCATTACTTCCTCCAAATGAAATGGCTTCACAACATAATCGTCAGCCCCTGCATCAATACCAAGCACCTTATCAGACCAACGATCTCGCGCCGTTAGTATTAAAACAGGCATGGAGTACCCTTCTTGACGCCACTTTTCAACAACACGAATACCATCAATAGACGGTAAGCCTATATCAAGGATCACTGCGTCATAAGACTCTGTACTGCCTAAAAAATAAGCCTCTTCACCATCGAAAGCACTATCAAAAACATATCCTGCATGCTTTACAGCTTCTGCTAATTGATGGTGAAGATTCCGATCATCTTCAGCAATTAAAATACGCATGACAACATCTAATACTAATCGGCAGGAACCACAACCTCAACACGGCGCAATTTCTCACCATTACGGGCTGGCACAACAACCACAATTGCACACATATCCCTTCCATCCTCAACAACCAGTTTTGAACGGACGAGAACCCCCTTCTCCTGAATTGCAACCTTCTTCCCAACCTCAGCGCAATCAGCTGCTCGAACAGAATCTGCTCCTAAAAAAGATGCTAACATTACAACTAAAAAAACTTTTTTCATCATAGATACTTTAATAACTTATTATTCTTCCTTCTGAAGAATAAAAGAAATAATGTTTTTTTTTGGTCGATTAAAAAATCACAAACGGAAACAATTTATCATTTATCTTACAGAAGAACATATTAACATTACTCCAAATTTTTAAAAAATAAAAAAAATATTTTTAATAATGATAATAAAATTTATTCAATAAAATAATAAAATATTAATATAATATCT
>NZ_JBHIQG010000305.1:0-2838 GCF_042196425.1 Bartonella sp. AD328YNZD
TTCGCTGCTGTTACTGTTTAAGAAGCCAGCACCAACTAGAGAAGTCTTAATGGTTCCTCCAGTCATCTTGATTGCACTATTGTTTAGTATTTGAAGCCCGAGTGCACTATTACTAATCGTTGTATTTCCAAGTAATTCAATTACACTGCCTTCGCCAACAGAAAATACACCAGACGATATATCGTCGTCACTTGGAGCCACATCTGTTACAGTTAGAGCCACATCTGTAACAGTAATATGGCCGCCATCTTCAGCAACCAATGCATTCCCTTTCCCTGTGACGTTTCCTCCCGTCATTGTGATGGTGGATTTTGAACCTTCTGCATAGAGTCCAAC
Organism: Bartonella sp. AD328YNZD; assembly: GCF_042196425.1. Lineage (NCBI taxonomy): Bacteria > Pseudomonadati > Pseudomonadota > Alphaproteobacteria > Hyphomicrobiales > Bartonellaceae > Bartonella > Bartonella sp. AD328YNZD. Next base: position 337 of record NZ_JBHIQG010000305.1, read on the forward strand.
GTTATCAGATGATGTAATGTTTGCGTTGTTTTTCAAGATAATCGTACTGCCACCTTCTGCACTTGCTCCTACATTACGTCCACTAAATGCTCCTCCTGAGACTGTTATTGTAGAGTGGTTATCTGCAACTATACCGGCTGCTGCTTGAGTCACTGTTACATCTTTTAAAGTGACGGTACTTTTATCTGCTTTTATTCCAAAGTTCAGTAACGTATCGTCTTTACTATTCGATATCTTCACACCTTCTAGCTTGTTTTCGCTGCTGTTACTGTTTAAGAAACCAGCACCAACTAGAGAAGTTTTAATGGTTCCTCCAGTCATCTTGATTGCGCCACCATTGCTTGTTGTAAGCCCGAGTGCACTATTACTAATCGTTGTATTTCCAAGTAATTCAATTACACTGCCTTCGCCAACAGAAAATACACCAGACGATATATCGTCGTCACTTGGAGCCACATCTGTTACAGTTAGAGCCACATCTGTAACAGTAATATGGCCGCCATCTTCAGCAACCAATGCATTCCCTTTCCCTGTGACGTTTCCTCCCGTCATTGTGATGGTGGATTTTGAACCTTCTGCATAGAGTCCAATGTTATCAGATGATGTAATGTTTGCGTTGTTTTTCAAGATAATCGTACTGCCACCTTCTGCACTTGCTCCTACGTCACTTCCACTAAATGATCCTCCTGAGACTGTTATTGTAGAGTGGTTATCTGCACCTATACCGGATACTGCTTGAGTCACTGTTACATCTTTTAAAGTGACGGTACTTTTATCTACTTTTATTCCAAAGTTCAGTAACGCATCGTCTTTACTATTCGATATCTTCACACCTTCTAGTTTGTTTTCACTGCTGTTACTGTTTAAGAAACCAGCACCAACTAGAGAAGTTTTAATGGTTCCTCCGGTCATCTTGATTGCACCATCGTTTTGTGCTTGAAGCCCGATTACACTATTACTAATCGTTGTATTTCCACGCAATTCAATCATGCTACCAAGGTCATCAGAAGCTACACCAAGTCCATCACCATTTGTTTTTAGGATGACATCTGTGACAATAATATGCCCACCGTATGTTGTCGTTATTGCTTCCTCTTTTGCTGTTACGCTCCCTCCCGTCATTTCGATGATGGATTTTGAACCTTCCGCATAGAGTCCAGCATCATTATATGATGTAATTTTTGCATCGCCAGTTAAAGTGATGTTGCCGCCGTTTTGAGTAAATATTGCTGCTTTTTCTGCATTAAATGATCCTCCTAAGACTTTTACTGTGGAATCATATGCATCTATGGCAGTTTGTGCTTGCGTCACTGTTACATTATTTAAAGTGACATTACTGTTAGTTGCTTTGATTCCATTGATTAGTGGCGCATCATCTTTCCCACTTGATATCACTACATCTTTCAGTTTGTTTTCTTTGCTCTTGCTGTCCAAGAAGAAAGCACCAACTTTGGAAGCTGTAATGCTTCCCCCAGTCATTTTGATTGCGCCACTCTCTTGTGTTTTGAGCCCGATTGTCGCATCATTAATCGTTGTACTAGATAATTCAACCACACTGTTTTTGCCTTGAGACAAGGCACCGAATCCACTTTCGATTTTATTATCATTAGTAGATGTATTAGGGTTATTACTCTTTGCTGTTAGAGTACTACCCGTGACAGTAATATGTCCACCTTCGTCTGCAGATAATGCTGCATCTTTTCCAATTACGCTTCCTCCTGTCATTATAATTTCGCTCTTTTCATCGATGGCATGAAGTCCGTTACCATTAGATGAGGTAACGTTAGTACCGCCATCTACAGTAATGGTGGTGCCGCTCATAGCATATACGCCATCCATTTTACCTTCGAATGATCCTCCGGATACGTTGATTCGAGAATTATTATTTGCGAGTATACCAACTTCTGCGTGCGTAACGTTTACATTTGTTAAAGTGATGTTACTTCCATTATCTGATTGCACTCCAATGAGTTGTGAAATTTCATTTTTATTATTTGATATCACTACATTTTGCAGTATATTTTTGTCGCTGCCGTCAATATAAACGCCAGTTTGAGACGTTGTAATGTTCCCCCCAGTTAGGTTGATGTTAGCGCCGTCTTTTACAGAAATACCGAAACGAACATCAGAATCAGTGCCTTGAATATTTAAGCCATTTAATTTAAGCGCACTGTTAGCACCTTCAACTGTTACAACATACTTATCATTGTTTGTATCTGCATTTGTGCTTTCATTTCCAGTTACAGTTACAGTGCTACCGGTGATTTTTCCTTTGTCTTTTACATAAATAGTCTCGTACGTTTTTCCGGATATATCTTTTTCTTCGTTGGCAACGCCAAGAGTTTCAGCATGTGCAGTGAACTGGATGTTGAATAGGATGATAGCAGCCGCAGCCGTGCATGATAAAAGGGATGTTTTATACACCAGTATTCTCCTTATGAGAGCCCCCAAATATTCATTTCCCCGCAAACTTCATAAGAAGAAGTGAAAATGGATAGTTGT
>NZ_JBHIQG010000306.1:0-2835 GCF_042196425.1 Bartonella sp. AD328YNZD
CCAATAAGACGCGATCAACAAACCACCCCATGGGAACGGGTCTCAAAACCAACAACAACACTCTCCCAACGGAAAATATGACCACATCCAACCATGCCCCCTAGAATTACACAGGTAACATTTTGATTTAATTAATTTTTTCTTCTTTTCTGTTTTTGAAGCGTGAAAAAATTCATTTTTAATCTGTCAACCAGCCTCACGTTAACGTGAGGCTTTATTTTATGGAGAAGTAAATGAGAAAAATATCATCAGCAGGGCTTGCACTCATTAAACAATGGGAAGGATTGCGTTTACAAGCCTATAAAGATTCCATCGGGGTGTGGACAATCGGCTATGGCCATACCACCACGGCTGGCCAACCGTTCGTTCACAAGGGCATGATCATTACTGAAAAACAAGCAGAAGAAATTCTTTCTCAAGATTTAAGACAATTTGAAAATACCGTTGAAAAACATGTGACAGTTTCTTTAACGGATGAACAATTCGCCGCGCTCGTATCGTTTTGCTATAATATAGGAACATCGGCTTTTTGTAATTCGACCCTTCTAAAAAAGCTCAATAATGGCGAATATGAGGCTGTCCCTGCTGAGTTACAAAAGTGGACTAAAGCAGGAGGAAAACGTCTTCACGGTTTAGTGCACCGTCGTGCAGCAGAATCGGGATTATGGGCAAAAGGGGCTTATGTTTCTTCCAACTATCAAACTGTAGAAACGCAAGCACCAACAGGATTTTTCAAAGCAGAAGCGCTTACACCGATTATTGGTTCTTTTTCTGGACTTGGAGGCTTATTGGCAGGCAATGGTCCCATCCAATGGGCATTAGCAACCATTATGGTTTTAGCCGCCTGCGTTGGCATTTTCTTTGTGGCAAAACGGTTTCGGGAGCAGCGCTTATGATGTGGTGGTTGAAAAAAAATCTAATGATAACAGGAGCGGCTCTGACCGCTTTTTTTATCGCTTTAGCAAAAGCTTTCACTCTTGGAAAGAAGGTTGAACAACAAAAGCAAATAGAAAAAACGCTAAAGTCATCAACAACACGGCTAGAGGTGGAAAATGAAATTAATCAAAAAAGTGATGCTGATGTACGCGCTTCTCTTACTCACTGGTTGCGCGATAAAAACAATCAATGAGCATTTTTCTTGCGTTGGTTGGATGCCCATTTATTTAGACAACAAAGATCTCAATATCATCAGTTCAAATCTCGCAAGAGATATTTTAAAGCATAACAAACAAGGGGAACACATGTGTGGGTGGAAACATGGCTAGAAAAAAAACGGAAAAACAAACAGAGCTTACAGAAAAGGAAAAAGAAGTCCTACAAGAAATCATCACAACGTATAAAAGTGTAAAAATGATGTCACGCTATACGAAGTGGATTATCTTCATCATTTTCTTATTAGCGCTTGATTTTTCACGAATCATAGATGTGCTGGGAAGTATTTTTACACAAAAATCGAATATTCAGCTCTAAAATAAATAAAAAACGTGAGACGTTTTAAATCTTTTAAATATAAAAAGCCATTCGTTATTTTTTGAACACATGGAGTTTTATTGATGATTTTTCACGTCTCACGAGAAATTTTTATACACTCTTCACAAACACTTTCATGAAATGAATTTAGGAGCATGAAGAGAGATTTTTAACCAACGCGTAAGTCAATAACTTTGGTAACATAAGAAAAGGATCATACCAACGTACATTTTTTAAATAATCTATTGATATCCAAATGATTTTATACTCTTCATAAATAGCATAGCCAAGAATTTTGTATTACAAAATATTTCTTTTAAAGAAGCGCATAAACAAGCAATGTAATGGGAGCCTTACATAAAACCTCTTATCTTTACGTTTAATAAAAAAGCAAGCTGGCTCCTCCCTGCCTCTCAATGCCCCCCAATTCCCACCCTCTCAATGCCCTTATGTCCTATGCATAAAGGTCAAGTTGAAGAGAATATATGGAAAATCCTTGGCTCGAAAATATGAAAAGAAAGCATGAAGCTACAACAGAATTTCGCGTGCCTTTATCATCAGAAGCATTAAAAATTCTAACACAAGCACGCCTATTGTCTCGTCATGATTTTTTGGCTACCTGTCATGGTCCCCTTAGCTCAAAAATTGCTCCCTACTCAAGAATTTTCTGTCACAATATAGGCAACAAACAGAACTTGAGTATAACAACATGGGTTTGGCTCCAGTTTAGGTGATGAGCTTACCGAAAAAAAGATGAGAGCAAGGCGAAAAATTAGCTTTTATCTTTAAGCTTCTCAAATGGAGCAGTCTCCCCATTTCAGAGATCAACTAAACAGAGAGATGCTTATTCCTCTATGCAAAAGCTTGAAATACCAGCATCTTATTCATAAAAAACAAACCAGCCCCATCATGCTCTTTTCAATTCTGTCTTTCCAACGCTCAATAGGTACTAACTCTTAACTACTGACTTTTAATGATTGCGTTGGTTCATAAAAACCGTAGTGACCTCTCACCTTATGAAGCACAAACCCAGGATTTTTTAACGGTGCAGGCATAAATCTGAAATGAAAAAACAGAACTGTATTAGGAATAACTGACTATAAATCAAAGAATTGTATTTTTATTAGCAAAATATTTTCAAAGGAAACCACGATCCCCGCACAATAGAAACATTTCATAAAAACAAGAGAAAAAGCTATGGATTAAGAGTGAGATTCATTCACAATGACGGTAGATAAACCAGTGGAGAATAGAACAATCCTATAAGATAAAGGAACTGTCATAAAAGGAAAAACTGTATGAAACGTGAAAAAGCATAAAAAAACGGGCCCAGAAGACCCGTTTCTTTATTATTTCTATGGAAAA
>NZ_JBHIQG010000307.1:0-2819 GCF_042196425.1 Bartonella sp. AD328YNZD
CAAGAAAACCGAGAACGCAAGAATTTTTGTCTAAGATCCTAAGTCATTAACCATTATATTATAACAAAAAGCTATCTTTATTATGAACTTGTATACAAGAAAATAGAGTTTAATATAATATGAGAGAGTGTAAAAATATTACAATAAGATGTTTAAAAACTGTTATTCTTTAAAATCTCAGCAACCAGTCAAATTGCTGTACGTCTCTCAGATTCATTACAAAGAGCAAAAGCCTCTTCTTGCAAAGGGTGAATCAAATTTTTGTCTTTTACATTAGCTTTTTTATAGGCAGCAGTTAAAATTGCTGCCCCACGGACAATTTTTCCTTCTTTAAGCAGTATATTTCCAAGCATTGTTTGAACAGAAGGATTTCCTTTTTTTTGCTGAGAGTTTAAACCATCGTGGCTTGTAAAGGATTTTTCTCCCTTCCCTCTCCCTTTAAAAATATTTTTCCTAAATGATACTGAGCTTTAGGATTTCCATAGTTTACCGCAGACTGCATATAAAGACAAACAGTATAAGAAGGATCAGGTTTCATAGGTGATTGAGGAATACCTTTTTTATATATCCTGCAAGTTTAACCAATGCATCAGAAACATAACTTTCATCTTCTGAACCAAGATCTGTACCTTTTTCAAAGATATATGCAAAAAAATGATATGTCTTGTAATCATCTTTAGGAACACCATCACCCTTTGCATAGATGTAGCCAAGTTTCCAATTCGCACCGATATGGCCCCTCTTAGCAGCACAACGGAGTGCTGGAATAGCCTGATTTATATGCCCATTTCTATACGTTAAAAAAATAAAACGAACCATCATTCGCTTCTTGCAAGCTATTGACATCTATTACACAAACAGTCGAAAAGAATCCCCCTAAAATCACAACAATCGTGACTTTTTTCCATATCTGAAACCTATTAACCATTCCCCCCCTACCTCAATTTTAATGATTATATCTGTTACAAATTTCTTTGTAGATATTTAAACTCTTTTTCTTAGTAAGAAGCCTACGCAATTTTAAAGTAAAAATTTTAAAAGAAAAAACAAATAGATAAAAACCATCCAAAATGTTCGATAAAATTAAGTATCAATTTTTATATATAACAAATTGATTTTTAAATATAAATCATCATTCTATATTTTGTAACACACCCTTTAACATTCTAGGATTTATTGACCTTAAAATTTTATACGTATGAGCAAAAATCGTTCAATAGAATAACGTGCATTAAACCGCAACTTGAGAACGAAGAGAATACATGATGAATGGCAAGCGTTTAAGTATAAAAAACAATACGAAAGATGGATAAATATAATGATGATAGTTAACTTATAACTTTACAACTGCCTTACCACCTTAAAGATGAAGTTTTTTGTCTCTGCCAATCTATAAACAATACAGCTTTTTGTTTAACAGATTGCACCTGACATCATTTCACATGGGGTTAGTTCATACTTTACACACAAGTTCTACCTTAGAATACTCACCACTACATACAAAAAAATACCACATGTGTAATTTTACATACCTTATATTGCTACTCTAAATGATGATATTTTATAATAATAAAGCAAGAAATTGATTTATAATGATAATTTACCTTTTTGCACTTTGAATGAGTCCCTCAAATATCGTAAGATTCTCTCATTCCAAACCTGTTCCATGTTAAATCACTCAAAACCATCCGCTTGCACATTACAAGTAGAGAGAGCTATGTGGATAAAAACTCTGTGTAAGAAAGAACTAAAAATGCCTCTTACGAACGGTCTGAGCCAAGAGCTGTCCTGATTGGACAGAATGATACCGGCGCTTGCTACTTCACAAGCATAAAGAAGGGAAGCTCTATGGATTTACTGTTATAGCATTCATGATCTACGTCATGGAATAGGCTTAGATGCCTTAAAAGATATCTCTTTAATGATAAACATAAAACTATGGATTTCAGTAGAGATTTTATGATCGTTCATGAAAAACTAACAAAAGAAAAGTTTCCTTTAAAGAAGATCTATACCAGCCCTACTGGTATGAAATTATCTATCAAAAAAATAAAAAGCTGAAATCAATCTAACCGCTCTAAAGCAACAAATATTTTTTTCTGCGCTGCACGCAGTTCTAAAACCCTGTTCCGCTCACGCTCAACAATTTCTGCTTTTGCATTTGCTATAAATTGGGGGTTGTTTAACTTAAGCGATATTTTTTCAATATCTTGTTCAATTTTACTAACATCCTTCCTCAAACGAACACGTTCAGCTTCCAAATCAATCAACTGTCCTAAGGGCAAACAAAAAACAGCCTCTCCCAAAATCATTTGTGCTGATACTTCCGGAACTTTATCAGAGAAATCAATAACTTCAATACGCGCTAATTTTTTAAGAAGTGCATCATAACGCTTCACACGCTCTCGCGTTACTTCCCCTCCTTCAACAACAACAAGAGGTGCTTGCGTAGCCACTGGAATATTCATTTCAAAACGTACAGCCCGAATCCCCGTGATGACATCAATAAGCCAATTAATATCATCAGCAGCTTCTTCATCTATCAATGTTTCCTCTGGCCATTTTGTCAATGCGAGCATATCCTCACGCTTGATGGCTTGTGTTTCTGTAAGAGACCACAACTCTTCCGTCATATATGGCATAAAAGGATGAAGAAGTTTATAAACTTCATCTAAAACCCAAGCAGTACAAGCTTGAGCCTCATTTTTAGCATCTTCATTTTCCCCCTGAAAAATAGGTTTGAGAAGTTCCAAATACCAATCACAGAGTGTATTCCAAATGAAACGATAAAGTGTAGCGGCAGACTCATTAAATTTATA
>NZ_JBHIQG010000308.1:0-2815 GCF_042196425.1 Bartonella sp. AD328YNZD
AATAACTCTATCGTAGGTTTATAGTTTATACTGCTAAACTTTCTATTATAAAATCGTCTAGGATTTATACTGAGGGGATGTTCTTCTAAAGTCTTAACAGCTTCTTTGAGAGCTCTTTGAAATCCTTTATTCTCGAAAAGTTTATCAAGAACTGGGTAATGTTCTTGTCCTATTGGAGTTTGCCTTGCTTGTTCATAGAGATAATCATGCGCTTCTTTTCCTTGCCGTTTAAGCGTCCTGCTTAAAGTATCTCTATGCTGGTATGGCGCAATTATCTGCTCCATCACATCATCAAGACGTTGAACAGAACCGCCTAATCTTTTCTCATGCGCTTGTTTTAAGATATTATAGACATCTTCATTGGTTTTAGATGAATTCCACAAAGCTTGTCGTAGTTTTTCATTAATGTCTGTCAAAAATACCTTATGAGGTTCTGAGCTAAGGCGTTCAGTGAGGTTTTTCATTTTATTATCGTAAAAATGTTTAGCAACTTCTCTCAAAGCTTTATTTGAAACCTCTTTACGAGCAGGATTAAAAACTCTCCTTATAATGGGAGTATCCTTTACAAGATTTCCTGCACCACGAACTACCTTAGAAATTCCCATACCTCCTAAAGCAGCAGCCGGCGTCAAAACAGCGCCACCCGCAGCACCAGCTAACGCCGAATTCACCGTATCATTATAACCTTCTCCTGCACCAGAACCATGCAAAGCACCAGAACCTGCCCCAACAAGAGCTCCCCTACCCAAACTTCCTAAAGTTGATCCTGCTCGCAAAAAATTTAAAGCAGGGATACCAAAAGATGCCAATGTTGGTAAAATCGAACCAGCAATATAAGCACCAGAAGACAACCATGGATATTTTTTTTCCAAGGCTTTTTGATAAGCACGTTCCTTGGCTACTCTTCTATTATATATCTCCTCTGCTTTCTTATCACCACGCCAATAATCTATAAAACCTGCTTCATTCGCCGCCTGTATCTCATCACTGTACCCCGCCGTGAGACCAGATGTACCATGGCTTCTAATAGCATCCCACCATGTAAGATCTTTATCATCAAACGAGAAATCATCTGTTGTAGTTGATTGATCTGCTGTATTTTGCAACCCTTCAGAAAAAGAATTAGATAACTTCGCAATCTCAGCGGGATCTTCAACTACGCGGAAACGTGTTCCGTTTTTAGAGTATACATATCGGGGAGAAGGAGAGTTTTTTGTTAAAAAATTCTCAATCTCAGCAGGATCTTCAACTACACGAAAACGTGTCCCATTCTTAGCGTATACATATTGAGAATTAATCCCACCAGAAGTCTTATAAGGGGACATTACTATTTCTCCTTAACCAGAACTTTACCATTGGAACTATCAATAAAGTAAGTTATGTTCCCGTTGCTTGCGGCTTCTTCTACACCCATCTTTGGTAACTGATTGTTATATCCTTTCTGAGAATCTGTAGAGTTCGTCTGTGAGGTAACCTCATGCACTTTCTCTGCTGTCAATTCAATTTTACCATTTTGTAGCAACGATAATACATCTGTTTTCATCTTACCCAAAATATGATGAATTTTTTTCAATCTATACATCAGCTCTTTATGACCCAGTCTGTAGTCTATCTCTCCTAAATAGCTCTTTAATATATCAAGCTCTCTTTCTGTGAGATTTCCAAAACCAGAAGCACCATTGCGTGAATACCGTCTCATAGTTTCTAATCTATCGATACCTATACGATTTTTAATCGAGTCAAGGAGAGATTTCATATCACGGTGTTGAGGAACTTTGAAAAAAGCTAACCAATCAGCCAAATTGCCTGTAGACCAATCACCATTCTTGTTCACATAATCCATAAAACGTTCGATATCATTGAGCATATTAGTGCTAATAGCTTCACTATTTTTAAGCTCTATCATTTCTCGTTGGCGGTCCAGTTCTTCTTTAGACCTAGCATCATAACCACCATTCACTTTTTGTAATAGAAAAGCATTCAACGCATCTTTATTCCCAGCTATGAACCGCGCTTCTTCTTCACTATAGCCTTTAGACTTTAGATACTCGACAGTCTGGTTAACCTGTCCTCTTTGTTTATCTCCTTCATGCAAGTTCTTCAGCCCCTTGGCAAAAAGTTGCCATCCAGATGAATTTGGACTAGCCGTTATCGCACCCATAAGAAAATCATCAATATTTTTACTAACATCAGACTGTGAAAAACGAGAAAATTTATCCCAAAAACTAAGATTTGGTTCAGGAGGCTGTTCTTGTAATGGAACTGGTTTTGTTGAAATAGGTGGAGAAGTCTCTAACTGAGGAGGAGTTTCTGATTGTGGAATCGGAGAGGGTTTATTCCCCTCATTATCTATCTCAGAAGGACGAATAGAACCTATTGGAGAAGGAGAAAAAGAGCCTATCTTATATGGATCATTCATAGAAATCGCATTAAGAAAAACTGGTAATTTATGTTTGTCCTTTTGTTGATTCGCTATTGATTGTAGTAAATCTTTTTCTAGTCTGCGTTCGTGTAGATCTTTTTCTAGTTTGGATATGAAACGTCTATCTCTCGGGTCAAAATCTATAAAAACCATTACTTTCCCTTTAACTATTTATTTTTTCTAAGATTATTCAAACTAAACGGCAGCATTTGCTGCCTTTTCCGCAGCCTTCTTTAATCCAAAAAGCACCATCATAGCGTTCTTCCAAGGGTCGTTACCATGCATCGTAGAGCCTGACATATTATTAATCGTCGTGCCGTAATTTCTTGCGAAGCCATGACCGGCGTTCATAAGCATATTCAACCTATTCCAACCGCTATTGTCTTGTTCCAG
>NZ_JBHIQG010000309.1:0-2770 GCF_042196425.1 Bartonella sp. AD328YNZD
GTTTTTTGACGTGTTGTCCTTTGACTTTCTGGATCAAATACGCGGATACTTTCCAGGGTATCTCCAAAAAAATCAAGACGTAAAGGTTCAATATCCATAGGAGAAAAGATATCAAGTATTCCTCCTCTTACAGCAAACTCACCAACATCACGGACAACCGTAACGCGTTCAAAACCATTGGTTTCTAGGAATTGAATTAGATTCCCCATGTTATTGTGTTGGCCAACATGTAAGTGAATAAGCTGAGCTTCTACCATTTCACGAGGAGGCAACTTTTGCATAATTGCATTTGCTGTTGTTAATATAATTGCAGGATGTGGATTTTGACGTAAATTTGCTATGCGTGCCAATGCTGATAGTCGACGGGCCATGACAGCAATTCCTGGTGATACGCGATCATAAGGCAAACAATCCCATGCAGGAAATTGAAGTACGGGTAAATTGGGTTCAATAAAATTTAAAACTTGTTGTAAATGCGCAATTTTTGTTCCGTCATGAACAACATAGAGGAGCGGTTTACCTTGTGCAATTTCTGAACTTAACTTAGCAAGCGCAAAGGCTTCAAATCCATCAGTAACGCCATCAAAAATCATACGAACAGAACTGTTTTGGGGAATAACAATTTTTTTAAATATAGGCATTGGGATCAATAACTTAAGCAAGTACGATAATTAGCAATATCACGAAAAAGTGGACTATCAATTTCAGATGGCGGTGAAATTTCTCCAGTAATCCATGTGAGTAAATCACGATCATCAAAAGACATAATATACTCAAGCTCAGAGAGGGTTCTATCATTCATTCCAGTAATATGAGCATCGACATAATGTCCAAAAATGAGATCCATTTCACGAATACCACGATGCCATGCACGAAAAATCAAACGGCGGCGACGCGCATCCAATTGATTTTTGTCATCGACAAAAACTGTCATAAAAAAATCTCCTTGAATAAAGTAATATAAACTATTCAATTTGTCGTATAAAATTTGTACCTTGCTTTTAAGGAAGTTCTATAATCTTTTGTTCTTTAAGTGTAATTCGACGATGCATTTGCTTAGCCAAAGCGTAATTATGTGTTGCAATAAGAGCAGAAAGACCAGACTGACGAACCAGAACAGATAAAGCTTGAAAGACGTAAGCTGAAGTTACTGGATCAAGATTTCCTGTAGGTTCATCGGCCAAAAGAACAGAAGGGCCATTTGCTACTGCACGTGCAATAGCAACACGTTGTTGTTCTCCTCCTGATAACTCTGAGGGACGATGGTTAGCACGATGCGAAATACGCAGATACGTCAATAATTTACGCGCACGATCTTCTGCTCTGGACTTTTTTAATCCTGCTATCATTTGCGGTATCATGACATTTTCTAAAGCCGTAAACTCTGGTAGTAAATGATGAAATTGATAAACAAAACCAATATCATTTCGTCTTATAGCTGTTCGCTCACTATCAGAACGCTTTGCACAAGAAACACCCCGTAACAACACATCACCAGCTGTTGGTTTTTCTAATAATCCAGCAATATGCAGAAGTGTTGATTTTCCAGCACCAGATGGTGCAACAAGTGCCACAAGCTCTCCCCTATTAAGGATAAAATTTGCTTTATTTAAAATAATGAGCGGCTTATCACTCTCAAAAAATCGCCTTTCAATCTCTACAAGTTCTAAAATAGCTGTCATTATTCATACCTCAAAGCTTGTACGGGATCTAGCTGAGCAGCACGCCATGCTGGAATGAGAGCAGCAAGAAATGACAAGAATAAAGCCATCATAGCAACCAAGATGGTCTGTTTCCACTCAATTTGTGCAGGCAATTTTGTCAAAAAATAAAGTTGGGGATTAAAAACGTCGACATTAAATAACCAAGAAATAAAGTCTTGAATATGATTAATATTTACGGTCGCAATAACACCTAAAATTAAGCCCAATATCGTTCCAATAAAACCAATCATCATTCCTGTGATAATAAATATACGCAAAATCGCACTCTGTTGAGCGCCCATCGTGCGTAAAATTGCAATATCATGACTTTTATCTTTTACAAGCATAATCAGTCCTGAAATAATATTTAAAGCAGCAACAAGAACGATCAAAGAAAGAATAAAAAACATAACATTTCGTTCAATTTGTAAAGCTGAAAAAAAAGCCTGATTGCGTGTACGCCAATCAATTAAATAAACCTGTTGATCAACTGCTTTTTCTACAACGGGTTTTATTTGATCAACTGCATCAGGATTATTTAGAAATAACTCTAAAGACTGAACCTTATCTCCTAAATTAAAAAACATTTGTGCTTCATGAAGAGGCATAAAGATAAATATTGAATCATATTCAGACATACCAACTTCAAAAATAGCAACGACTTTATAAGCTTTCACGCGCGGAGTAACGCCAAAAGGAGTCTCATCACCATCTGGAGTTATAATGCGAAGATCTCTTCCAACTGTAAGTCCCAATTTTTCTGCTAAGCCACTTCCAATTGCAACCCCTTCTTCTTTATCAAACTGAGAGAGCGATCCTAATTTAATATTTTGAGAGACTGTTTTAAGCTTTTCTAAATCTTGTTTGCGCATACCGCGAACTAAAGCGCCAGAGCTTCCTTGAACGTCACCTTGAACAAGCGCTTGACCTTCAATAACAGGTAAAGCAAACTTCACACCATTTGTAGATTCTAAAGAAGAAATAAGAGTTTTATAATCAGAAAAACCAGAATCAACTGTTTGAACAATAAGATGTCCATTCATACCAAGAATACGATTGAGAAGTTC
>NZ_JBHIQG010000310.1:0-2763 GCF_042196425.1 Bartonella sp. AD328YNZD
AATATTTTTGTTAAAAGGTTAGAGATTGTCCTATAAAGAGGAAATTTTCTGATATTTTACATAATAGCCAGTCTTGCGCAACATCAGCAATTATTTTTGAATTTAAAAACAAGAAAATGAGTGTCTTGTGAGAAGGCGTTTTTTAAAAGAAGGAACAATATAGAAAGATTTAGATTAGCTATAGATTTTGGATATTTGTATCCTATTTGCAACGCTAAAAAGATGTATTATCTTTTCATATTATTAAGATTAATATTATTCAAGAGCTTTTTAGATAGCAAATAATAATGGCCAAAATCATCCATTTTCCTGCCCAACGAGAATGGATGGTTCTGAAATTTTGACAGATAAATTGAATACGGTTCCGTACCATGGTGGTTTAGCCAATTTGCTCTGGAAGATAATTGCTATCAGCCAAATCACTAAAGCGTGTGAAGTCAGATTGAAAGGCAAGAGACACGATTCCTGTTGGTCCATGACGTTGTTTTGCAACAATGACATCAGCTTTTCCCATAATTTTATCCATTTCATCTTGCCATTTTTGATGTTCCAAAGTGCCTAATTTGGGCTCTTCATTTTTGAAATAATATTCTTCACGATAGACAAACAGAACGATGTCGGCATCTTGCTCAATAGAACCAGATTCACGTAAATCTGAAAGTTGTGGACGTTTATCTGTTCTATTTTCGACTTGGCGTGAAAGTTGTGACAGAGCAATAATAGGAATATTCAATTCTTTAGCTAAGGCTTTGAGTCCTGTCGTAATTTCTGTAATCTCTTGAACACGGTTTTCAGATGAACGTTTTGATTTACTTGTCATGAGTTGGATATAATCGATAATTAAAATATCCAAACCATGTTGCCGCTTGAGACGCCGTGCACGGGCAGCCAGTTGCGTAATTGATATTCCTCCAGTTTGATCGATATAAAGCGGTGCCTTTTGGAGCTGGTTCACTGCACGAATAATTTTTGAAAATTGTTCATCTGAAATATTACCACGTCGAATATCAGAAGAAGAGACTTCTGTTTGTTCAGAAATAATACGTGTTGCAAGCTGTTCAGAGGACATTTCAAGTGAGAAAAACCCTACAATGCCGCCTTCATTTTCTTGGATATTGCCATTATGATTATAAGCATTGGCAATATTAAAGGCAATATTGGTAGCCAGTGAGGTTTTACCCATACCAGGGCGGCCCGCAAGGATAATTAAGTCGGATGGTTGTAATCCTCCCATTTTTTCATCAAGTGTTTTAATATGGGTGGCTATCCCTGATAATTGTGAAGAGCGCTTTTTCGCAGCACTTGCCATATCGATAGCTTTTTTAATGGCCTCATTAAAATTTTCAAATCCACCTCCATATTTCCCTTTTTCTGCTAGCTCAAATAACTGATTTTCAACAGTTTCAATTTGTTGGGTAGGCGTGAGTTCTACAGGAGCATCAAAGGCTGTATTGACAACTTGAGTTCCAAGGTTAATCAAAGACCGGCGGATAAAAAGATCGTAAATGACGCGTCCATAATCTTCAGCGTTAATAATAGTGACAGCCTCAGTGGCTAAGCGAACAACATATTGGTATACGGTAATATCTCCAATTTTTTCTTCCATTTGAATATAGGGCTTGATTGTAACTGGATCTACAAGTTTTCCTGTTTTAATAAGGTGAGATAAAACATGATAAATTTTTTGATGCAATGGTTCAAAAAAATGTTCTGGTTTTAGAAAATCTGAAACGCGGTCAAGAGAATCATTGTTGATAAAGATAGCACCAAGCAATGCCTGTTCAGCTTCAATATTATGCGGAAGTTGTCGAAAAGAAGGGGAATCTTCTTTTTTTGAAGAGCTGATATTAACAACACTAATTTCTTCCATAATATTTTTCCACTAAAATTTCAAGTCTAGCTACTTTAGGCGATAAATTGAAAGCCGTATAGTAAAAGAATAGAGCTACAAATCTTCATTTTAAGTTAAAAGCATATAATTTTTGAAACTCCCTTTGAATGGCTCATTTATCATGAGTGCATGAGTAATATCTATTTCTTATGTTTTAATTTTTAATATGTGATTCTTTAAATGGTCGTTTTGATATTCTCAATTTAAGTATTTTTAAGCTACGTAATCTTAAAATTCCAATATAGGTGTAAGTAGAATGACTTTTCTATAATTGAAATTATTTCAGATAATGTAAGGATATAATCAACTTACCACTCATGTAAATTTTATCCTTAAGGGTAGAACTTTAAATCATTTTTGCTTCTATATTGGAAAATAAGGAGCATTTATTCTGATTGATATGATCATTTCTGGCGTGCAATGCCTTTATATAACATGCCTATAATTTTTGCATAAAAATTAGATTCTTTATGTATGACAGTCATAAAATACTCAGTTTTAAGAAGTGAGTATTTTATGATCAAATATTAAATGGAATAAAAACACAAAACAGAGAGCAAAAATAGTAATTAAGCTTCTTGATGAGGATTATTTATATCGTTGTCATTAATTTCCTCTGCCAATAATTCTTCCTGCTTTTCTTCTGATATTTTTTCTTGAATATTATATATTTCTTTAGTGGAAATGAGAGTTTCACCTTCTGCTTGGCGTTGTGCTTCACTGGCGGAACGTGCAACGTTAATAACCACAGAAATTTGAACCTCTGGATGTAAACTAAGAGTGATAGTGTAAAGCCCGATCATTTTTATTGGATGATTAAGTTCGATTTGATTTCTTCCAATAGAAAAGCCTTCATCTGTTATGATTTCAGC
>NZ_JBHIQG010000311.1:0-2726 GCF_042196425.1 Bartonella sp. AD328YNZD
AAAGTTTCTGGCAATTCATGCCAATGATGGGTTTCAAGTTCCAATGTCGGTGTATGAAGAGATACTTTTACAATTTCCTTTTTTATTTGTTCTGATGACATTTCCCCTTCGCGCTCTGCTCGAAGAAGAAGGAGTTGAGAAGCGATTTGCATAAGTCGTGTACTTAAATACATAGCCTCTTTCGCATAGATTGCAGAAACTTCTGTTGAAAGGGAACGTGCCACTAATTTCCCTTCTGAGTCAATGTATGCTGCAGTCTTTTCAATCAGCGCCATTGTTTCTTCATAGAGACGATTAAAAGCATTTTCAAAAGCATTATGCTCAATCATGATAATAGGTTCATCATATGGACGTTTATGTACGCTCACGCTTTTATACTCCAAGTATCAGCACAAAATCATACCCCTTAACGAACAGAGGATTAAAAAGTTTCTTTTATTGCTGTATAGAATGCTTTTTTTTAAAATTGCTACCTCTTTTAAATCTTTTGCGCAACGCGCTTTTTATACTAAGGTTAACGCGCCAAACAAACACTATAGGAATGTTTTTTATAAACGGATCATTTTCCTTGAAAAGGACCACTGCCAAGATTGCCGTTTTTCACAATAATAAGCGACTCCAAATTGCAAAGCAATACCCGTTATTATTAAGAAGGTATCGGAAAAAACCGTTTCTGTCATCACTGTTTTTACAATTTGTCCAAACATCGCAAAAATGGTTCCCGTTACAAAGACCGGTAAACTATGTTTTCCTAAAATTGCTAAAGGATGTTTTGGAGAGACATAAAACCATTTATTGACATGTGGCAAAGAAAAAATGAGAAAGGTTAATGCAAGAACATGAAGTAAACGTGGCAAGCTTAAAAAGGTTTTATTAAAGTTCATCAACGGGGAAGACCAGCCAAGCCAGCCCAAAATGCCCCACCAGTTTAAGCGAACCCATAACAGCGCCAACAAGAGATATGCTGCCGCACAAACAATCCAAAAAGACTGAAACGCGATTTTTTTTCCTTGTTTAAGCGCTAAAGTACTGGTCAATCCTATGACAAATAAGAATTGCCAAGACAAAGGATTTAAAAACCACTTTCCCTCTAAAGGATAAGAAGGAGGAGCAATTTTATAAAATCCGCAGATAAGATACAGTGTAAAGGAGCCCAAAAGCAGCCATTTTGTCTGTTTACAACTCAAATAAAGGATAAAAGGCGCAAAAAACATCAAAACGATATAAAGAGGAAGAATATTATTATATCCCAATTGATGGCCAAAGCTTAAGGTACTCAAAAATGCGATAACAGGCTCTTTAAAAAAGAGTCCTACATTGTTCATTGATAAAAGTTTTTCTGTTCGCCATAAGAAAAATGCCCCTAAAAAAAGGCTTAAAGTTACAAAAGTCGTAAAAAGATATGCACCATAGAGCTGCAGAGCTCTGTACCAAAGTTTTCGGATAATAAAAGCAAAGGATTTTTGCTGTAACCGCGCATGAAAGCTTAACCCCAGAGAAACCCCTGAAAGCAAAACAAATATTTCTGCACAATCAGAAAAACCGAAATTTCTATGAGTAAAAGACTCATAGATCGTTCCGGGAATATGGTTAATGAAAATCGTCAATAAGGCTAAAGAACGAAAAACATCAATACGTGTATCACGGCGAAAAGGTTGAGTATTATGCTCAAGAATACCTTGGTATTTCATCAGTGGACTCCCACACGTTGCAAACCCCTTGAAGTCCTATAAAATGGCGCTTACCCTTATTGCCAACAAGCATGAACAGGATGAAATTTTAATTTTTAAGTGTCAAGTTTCATTTTAAGCGTTTATTTTTTAAAAGGCAAAAGTTTTTTAAAGGCAAAAGAACGAAAAGCGTCCATACGTGTATCACAGCAAAAAGGCAACATATTATGCTTAAAAACACTCTCATTTCTCATAAGCAGGCCTCCACACACCCACAAATCCTTTAAATTACGTGAAAATGGTGGTCACTTTCATCGCAAATAAGCATAATAGAATGAAACTTTAATTTTTAAGCATTATTTTTTCTAAGAAACAGGGATTTGACATGACACAACAAAAAAATAAACCAATTGATCCACCTCTTTTCCCTCAGTTGATTTTAACACTTGATGTTCGGCGCAACACCCCACAAACATTTTTGCAGCAAATTTTACAAACAAAGTCTTTTGCATGCGTCATCCTCTATGATTCTGAAAAGTTGAAAGATGATAGCTCTTTTTTACAACAACAAGCGCAAATTTACGCAGAAGATATTCAACATCATGACGCAGCCCTTCTCATCGCTGATGACAGCCGCATTGCTGGGCGCATAAAGGCTGATGGATTGCACATAGAAGATGATCTTAACGCTCTTGAAAACTTCAAAAATCAGCAAAAGGAACAAAAAATCATAGGCTTTGGCAATTTACGCAATCGCCATAGTGCTATGCTTGCAGCGGAAACAGGTGTTGATTATCTATTTTTTGGCAAATTAGGGGCTGATAAAAAACCCCATGCTCACCCCCGCAATCTCCAGTTAGCAACATGGTGGGCAGAGATTATGGAAATCCCTGCTGTTGTGCAAGCGGGGAGTGATTTTTCAACCTTTGATGAAGCCTTAAAGACTGGATGTGAATTCATTGCTGTAGAAGAAGTCATTTTTGGGAACGACAACCCCTTAATACTGCTTAAAACAATGCAAGAAAAATGTGAGAAAACCCCCTTGTAATATAGGAG
>NZ_JBHIQG010000312.1:0-2721 GCF_042196425.1 Bartonella sp. AD328YNZD
ATATTGGTGATGGCATGGAATATTGATTCAATTAGTAGTTTTGATCCAGCGCAAACTGTTGAGGTTGTGACGAGTGAATTATTGACGAATATTTGTAGCGCGTTAGTGCAATATGATGAGCATGATCCCACAAAAATTCGCCCTGCTATGGCACAATCTTGGGACGTTTTAGATAATGGAAAAAGAATAGTTTTTCATCTTCGTGATGATTTGAAGTTTAATGATGGGAGAACAGCGACGGCGCAAGATCTGGTGTGGTCGATGCGGAGGATTATTAAATTAGGATTAAGCTATGCTCAATCTTTAATGGATTATGGGTTTACCAAAAAAAATGTTGAAACAAATATTCAGGCTCTTGATGATAAAACTTTACAATTAAAATTTGATAAATCCTATCCTATACAACTTATATTGACTGTTATTGGACAATCTTATGCTTCTGCTTTGCTTGATCGGAAAACAATTGAAGCGCAGAGTCTTGACGGTGATATGGGGAATAAATATTTAGCAACACATTCTGCTTGTGTTGGGCCTTATAAATTGGTGAACTGGTCTCCAGCGGATAAAGTTGTGTTAGAGGCTACACAGCATTATTGGGGTGAAGTGCCTAAAATTAAGAAGATCGTTGTGCAGCATGTAGCGGATTCATCAAGTCAAAGACTTCTTTTGGAAAAAGGTGATGTGGATATTGTACGTGATCTTTCTTCAGAGGATATTTTAGATCTTGAAAAAAAGGGCGGTCGGATCAAAATTAGCCGTGTTTTGCGCCCGCAGATTATTTATCTATCGTTAAATAACAAAAATGCAATTTTAGCAAACGAAAAGGTTAGGTTGGCACTTCGTTATTTGGTTGATTATGAAGGTCTTGGAAAAACTGTTTTGAAGGGGATTGCTATTCCCCGAGCAACTTATATGTCCTTGGGTGTTCCAGGTGCTTTAGATGAAAAAGAAGGATTGCCTTTTAAGTTGGATTTGAAAAAAGCAAAACAGTTGATTACTGAGGCTGGCTATCCTAATGGCTTTAAAGCTAATCTTTTAGTTGGAAGCCTTAGTTATATGTCATCTGTTGCACAGTCTATTCAAGCCAATGCACGCAAAATTGGTGTTGAGCTGACAATTGAAAAAATGGCACAAAATCAATTGTTAAGCCGTGTACGGGGTGGAAATTATGATACTGCACTTATGGGGTGGGGGAGTGCTGATCCTGATGGACATCCTGCTTCATTAAATCATGTATTTAATCCTGATCCAACATTTACAAAAAAGCACAATATGTATTTGGCTTGGCGCGCTGGATATTATGATGAAAATATTAATAAAATGGTGATGCATGCTTTATTTGAGAAAGATCCCAATAAGCGTATTATGCAATATCGTACTTTACAGCATTATGTGCTAGAGCATGGTCCTATGGTTTATTTATTTCAGACATATTATACCGTTGGTATAGGACCTGATGTCAAAAAATGGGTTTGGAATAGTTACAGACTTTACTACAATGAAGCAGAAAAATAAAAAGAAGCATGTTGTAGAGAAAGATTGTAGAACATGTTTAATAAGAGATTATTTCGTTATATGAAAAAAAGTATTCGCTTTATATTTTATCGCTACAGAGGGGATTTTTATAATGATTTTGCCACTTTCAGAGACTGAAAGAGCTGTATCAGAAAAGCAGAAAAAATTGTTTTTATGGAATTTTTTGTTCAAGGGATTTAAACTTCTTATTTCAGTTATTATCACATTATTTGGGTTGGTGACGATTACTTTTTTTCTTGGTCATCTTCTCCCTCTAGATCCCGTTTTGTCTATTCTTGGTGATAATATCAGTCAGGAGGCCTATGATACAATGTATTATAAGCTGGGTCTTGATAAGCCGTTGATTGTCCAATATTGGAAGTATCTTCATAATGTATTTTTATTTGACTTTGGAGATGCTTTAACTTCTGGGCGTCCTGTTTTAACTGATATTATGCGCGTATTTCCTGCAACATTAGAGCTTGCAACCGTTGCTATTGTTATTGGTACAAGTCTTGGGATTCCATTTGGTGTTTTTGCAGCAATGTATCGCGATTCATTTATTGATTATGTTGTCCGTGTTTTTACACTTGTAAGTTATTCTACCCCGACATTTTGGCTTGGTTTAATGGCGTTGTTAATATTTTACGCCAAGCTTGGCTGGGTTGGTGGTCCAGGACGTATTGATTTTCTTTATGAATATTCTTTTGAACCTAAAACAGGATTTTTTCTTTGGGATACAGCGAGCCAAGGACAATGGGAGGCTTTTGGTAATGTCTTTAGTCACATTATTATGCCTGCTTTGATCTTAGCATTCGGTGCTATGGCTTATATTAGCCGTATGACTCGTGGGTTTATGATTGAGCAACTCAATCAGGAATATATTATTACTGCCCGTGTAAAGGGGTTATCTTGGGCACGAACGGTTTGGGGGCATGCCTTTAGGAATGCTGCTGTTCAGGTTATTACCGTTGTGGCGCTATCTTATGCTTTTTTATTAGAAGGGGCTGTTTTGACGGAGACAGTTTTTGCTTGGCCTGGTTTTGGGCATTACTTGACAAATGCTCTTTTGGCCGGAGATATGAATGCAGTTGTAGGATGTACTTTACTTGTAGGATTTATCTTTGTTGCCATTAATTTATTTTCTGATTTGCTTTATCGCATTTTTGATCCAAGGACACGTTGAATATGACAGTAAGTAATCAT
>NZ_JBHIQG010000313.1:0-2706 GCF_042196425.1 Bartonella sp. AD328YNZD
ACATTGAAGCGTTACCCTGCTTCTTTAACAAAAATGATGACATTGTACCTCCTCTTTGAAGCTATGCAGATGCGTCGGGTAACACCAAATACACCAATTCCTGTTTCACATTATGCTGCAATGCGTCCACCGACAAAAATTGGATTTAAAGCAGGTCAAACAATTTCTGCAGAAGCAGCAGCTAAAGCACTCATTACAAGATCGGCAAATGATGTTGCTACTGCCATTGCAGAGTATCTTGGGGGTAGTGAGAAAAAATTCGCTCAAATGATGACAGCAAAAGCTCGTAAACTTGGTATGAAACATACACATTTCGCAAATGCTTCAGGGCTTCCAGACGTGCACAATTATTCTACCGCACGAGATATAGCTACTTTGTCATTAGCTTTAAGGAAAAATTTTCCAAAACAATATAAATTGTTTAGAATAAAAAGTTTTAATTTCCGTGGGCATACGATTAACAGCCACAATAAACTCGTAAAAAGAATGAAAGGTGTCGATGGAATTAAAACAGGATACACACAAATGTCAGGTTCTAATTTAGCAACTTCGATGCGTCTTGAGGGGCGTTCTATCGTTGCTGTTGTTATGGGAGGTAAATCATCTATTGCACGTGATGAGCATATGGCTAGCTTATTAAATCAATATTTGCCAAAAGCAAGCCAAATGAAAAGTGGTGAACGTTTGACCTCTGTACACTATCACTTACCCACTGGCGCAAATACCCCTATACCGACCATTAAAGCTGTTCCAAGTAATTTTGATGATGAAGTTTCGACTATGTTAACAGCATTTGCAGAACAACCTAAAAATTCGAATATCGCAATAACTGCTGTAAATAAAGTAATTATACCAATACCTAACCCTCAAAAAGCCATACCGGTTGAGGCACATAAAATTGTAACGGCCTCTTTATCCACAAACGCCGGATGGGCTATCCAAATTGGTTCCCTGCCCAATCAAGAACAAGCAAAAATTCTGCTTTTAAAAGCAAAAAATACAGCTTTTTCTGCTTTAAAGGATGCATCTTCACACATGCAACTGTTTGAAAAAAATGGGCAGCGTTATTACCGAGCACGATTTACGGGGTTTCAATCAAAAAAATCTGCTTTTGATGCTTGTTCTACATTAAAGAAAGCAAATTTTAACTGCTATACTGTAGTCTACTAAAAGTTTTTGAATTCTGCGTTAGGATAGTATTATGACAGATAATGCTTTTGCTGCATTCCATGAAAATGAAATCTTATTGAAGCAATCATCCTTCCTTTCATTGCGTTCTCTTCACGATGCTGCTGCAAGACTTACTGGTTTAAAATATAATTCAACTGCATTAGATACACAATCTCTTGTTAATCTTCTTATTTGTCAAATAATGCGTAATCGTCGTCTCACAATGCCTCCTGTACGCATTCATTTACGCGTTGCAAGTCAAACTGGTAATGTGCCTATTAAAATCTGTCTAGGAGCAACAAATATTTAACTCTACAGGGTATCTCTCAAAAAATTATTGTATTATTATCTAGAATTTTAAAAATCCTTTGATAGTCGTGCTTTTTTCTCAAGTCGGAGGAATTGTTCTAACGGCTTTTCCAACTATCCCTAGAGACACCTTCAAGCTTCCAATCAAACCATTTTTTAGAGCACAAAAATACCAGATATTTCTTCACTTTTTGATTTAATATCAAAAATTATCCTTCATAACGCTTCAATGCACCCTATAACATAAACGCTGTACAAATTTCCTAAGCTTTTTAAACTCCAACACGCAAAGCAATTTTAAAATACAAATACTATCGATGAAAAAACGTAAAAACGCCTTTTATAAAGAGTCTTAAGTCCCAAGAGTTTTCGTTATAACATTGAGAGCTGAAAAAAGAATGATAGTGCTCGTTTTGCTCCCTTTATAAATAAAGATGCTTATGCTCTATAGACTTTATACCATTCATAGAAACTTTACATTATACTATTTATATGTACCGTTGTGAAATAGATTTCAGATTGAGAGAGGTTTCTTTTCAAGATATTTTTTCACCATACCAGATGCCCAAAAGATCTTCATTTCTAAAAAACTAAAATCTTTAAAGCTCTCTTGCATCTCATCATAATAGTTCAGGTTTAAAACAAATTTACCTTAGATACCAAGGCATAATCTTCTCTTACTTAAAAGATATTTCTATGAAAACTTTTAAAGGCCATAAAACCTAGAAAAAAAGTAATGGCAGGTTGACCACTAATTTTACTTGACGCTTTTTTATTTTTCCAAATTAGACTGCTTTTCCCTTTCAGAGACAAATTAAACAGATAGAAGCAATACTCTCCCTCCAATCTTGCACGCAAAAAGCCACGACTCATTAAAAAGCACTGAACCCATCTCAAATTTATCTCAAGCATGCTGCTGAATTTAAATTTGAATGTTGATTTATCAGTAATAAAAAATATAAGCTTTATCAGGAAAAAAAGGCCATCCCTCTCACAATAGTTCAGTTATGGATTGAAGAGTGTCCAGCTCTTAACAAGATATTGCATTGACTGCGAGGCCACCTTTACTTGTTTCTTTATAGCGTTCACTCATATCATGACCAGTCTGGCGCATTGTTTCTATACAAGCGTCAAGAGAAACAAAATGATTTCCATTACCATGTAATGCAAGAGAAGAAGCCGTTACCGCCTTAACAGCCCCCATTGCATTACGCTCAATACAAGGAA
>NZ_JBHIQG010000314.1:0-2703 GCF_042196425.1 Bartonella sp. AD328YNZD
GTCCTGATCAATAATGCAGAGGATAGCTTACATTATGAGATGTCGTACCATAAAGACGGTGGGGTGTTTAGTAGCAGTAAATCTGAGCATAACAAGATGGATGTGAGCCAAGTTGTGGGGTCAAGCATAACAGGGGGTGAAGGGGTTGCTGTTGAATCTGGCAATGATACCACAATCATTGGGTCTATGCTTTTTGCTGGCAAAGGAAAGGAAACAGCAGAAGATCAGGCAAAAGCGGATATTTCTATTCATTCTGGTGGGAATATTCTCATAAAAGGAGCCCAAGAACAGTTTGACCAACAACAGCAATCGTCGTTAAGTGGATTTTTTTACGAGGAATCTTCCAACACATCTCAATTGCACACCACAACGGTCTCCTCTGTTCTGGGTGCAACGGGCAACGTTGACATAGACGCACAAGGAGATGCCAAGATTTCTGCTTCTCATCTGCTTTCAGGTCAAAACATCAATGTGACAGCAGAAAATGTGACGATTGATGGCATGCAAAATCACCATAGCAGCCACTCAGAAGAACATGCATCTGGTTTTGGCGCGGGTTCAGGCAAGGGCTTTTTATCGATATATGGGAGTGAGGAAAAGGTGCAAAATGAAGAGAGTTTTGAACATCAAGGCTCTTCTCTCAATGCGGATGGCACGATCAACATCATTTCCAAGAAAAAAGATGTGACAATTGTGGGCTCTGATCTTGCAGGGGAAAATGTTAATCTTACCGCAGCCCGTGATGTCAATGTGCTTGTGGGTCATAATAGCCATAAATCAAACTCTGTAGAAGAACGGGAAGGTTTTGGGTTTCAGTTTGGAAAGAGCAGCAGCAGTGTTTCCTTGGGTGTTGGGGTTAAGAGCACGAAGGACACCGGTGATCAATGGGAAACAGCTTCCATTCAATCGCACATCACAGCACGCAGAGATGTGCAGATTACTGCGGATCGTGATGTGAACATGCAAGCGGCAGATGTTTTAGCTGATCGTGATGTGAACATCGATGCTGGCAATAATATCACGCTTTCGGAAAGCCAAGATATCTCTAAGACACAAAAAAAACATGAAAATTTCTTTGCTGGTGTTACAGGTTCTGTCAATGTGGGTATTCTAGACACCATACAAGATATAAGGGATGCAGGAAAACGTTTTGGTCATGGGGATACAAAACACAAAATCGGCAATGGTCTTATTGCTGGTCTAAAGGGATATGATCTCTATAACAAAAGCAAAGATCTTTACAATGGGATAAAGGGTGGCTCACCAAAAGGTGCTATTGCCAATATGGCTGATGTTTCAGCTAGTGTGACAGTGGGCTTTGAGACAGGGAAGACAGAAGCCTCTTCTCAAGTCTCCACAGCGGTGACAGATACAATAGAAGCAGGGCGTGCTATTAATATGCAAGCCCACAAGGGCAGCATTCATGGTGTTGGCGCTGATATTATCGCTGGCACCAATCCTGTTTATGCAAATGATGAACAGAGCGGGAATATTACCTTGGAAGCAGGACAGCATATTACCTTTGAAAGTGCGCAAAACACGCAAAGCAAACAAAAACATAGCCAAAGCGTTTCAATGAATATTGGAGCCAGTTATGGTACTGGTGGCACGGAAGTAACCGGCAATATCTCTTTTAGTCAAGGAGAAGGTTCCAGTGAACAGGTTCAACAAAAGAACAGCTATCTTATTGGCACCGGCATTGTTCATACCACGAGTGGGGCAAACACCACATTGGCAGGCGCCGTGGTTTCTGGAGAGCGTGTAGAAATGGAAGTAGGAGGTGATTTTACCGTTGTCAGCCGCAGTGATACGGGACAAAGTTCCAGCAAAAAAAACTCTGTTTCTGTTGGGGTTAAAGGCAATGGAAAGCCTGATGGTGCATCAATAAACGTCTTTTCCCAAAATGATCAATCCTCCAGCGATTATCACAGTGTTGTGGAACAATCAGGCATTAAAGCCCGTGATGACGGCTTTGAGATCACCGTTAAAGATAAAACAACGCTGACTGGAGGTATTATTGAAAGCACAGCCTTGGCAGAAAAAAACAGCCTGACCACAGGAAGCATCAGCACCAGTGATATTACCAACAGTGCGAGTGCCAAAGCCAGCAGTGATGGGATTAGCATTGCAGCGGGTGGTGCAATGGGCGAATACGACATCGTTAAAAACATTGCCAAAAATGTCTTAGATCATGCAGAACAACAGGATTCAAGGGAAGGATATACCAAATCTGCCATTAGCGATGGCACCATTGTCATTACTGATGAATTAGGGCAGAAGGCATTGACAGGGCAAGGCGTTGATCAAACCATAGCTTCCCTTAACCGTAATACCGCTGAAGCTCATAAGGGTGTATCACAAATAGATGTCACTAAGCTGGAACAAACAGCTGGTGAAGACCGTGAAATGGCAACACAATTGCTGGAAGAAGGATTTAAATACAGCGATGACTCCTATAAAACCATGTTTATCAAAGAGCATCCCATTGCCGTGGTCGACCGTGATGAAAATGGCAATACAATCATGAAATAGATGCAAATGGGGAGCCTATAGAAGACGCTCGTGGGCAAAAAATACCTAAGTTTCATTATTTAACGGATGAAGAAAAGCAGCATTTACAAGAGGGTGCTGATGGCAAGGTGCATGTGTCCTTTAATGGCATCTTTACTCCACCAGAGGAAGCCGCTGTTTATGCAGAGCAAC
>NZ_JBHIQG010000315.1:0-2680 GCF_042196425.1 Bartonella sp. AD328YNZD
GCTCATTTAGCAGAAAGATGCACCATTCAACTCTCCTATGCAATTGGTATTGCACAACCTTTATCTATTTATCTTAATCTTCATGGAACAGGAAAAGTCGATGAAAAGGTTATTGAAGAAGCCATCCGCAAAATAATGGACCTTTCACCTACCGGCATTCGAAAACATCTTGACCTCAATAAACCTATTTATGCAAAAACAGCTGCCTATGGTCACTTTGGTCGTAAACCAAAACACGATGGTTCGTTTTCATGGGAAAAAACTGATCTCGTGAAAACGCTTCAAACAATGATCCAAATCCCATGATTAAACATAATATACGTAAGAGTGAAGCATTTTTTGGACGCCGACAAGGAAAACAACTTCGAAACAGTCAGCTTACACGTATACAAATGCTTCTCCCCAGTTTGAATATTGATTTAAATGTCCCTCCTCCCTTAAACCTTACATCTTTATTTTCAAGCAAAGTAAGAGAAATTCGACTTGAAATCGGTTTTGGTGGAGGTGAACATTTACTTCATGAAATGGCATATTTTCCAAAAACCGGTTTTATCGGTGTCGAGCCCTTTATCAATGGCATGGCAAAAATATTGTCGTCTCTTGAACAGCATCAAAACCATCAAAATCGTCTTCGCCTCTATAATGATGATGCTACACGCCTTCTGGATTGGCTCCCTGATAACTCGCTTGATGGAATAGACCTCTTCTATCCTGATCCTTGGCCGAAAAAGAAACACTGGAAACGACGCTTCATCAATATAAAAAATCTTAACCGTTTTTCTCGTGTTCTTAAAATAGGGAAATTTTTTCGCTTTGCTAGCGATATAGACAGTTATGTAAACTGGACTTTGTACCATTGTGCACAACATGATCACTTTGAATGGAAAGCAGAAAGCCCTCAAGACTGGAAACTCCCTTATCCACTATGGAGCGAAACCCGCTATGAAGCAAAAGCTCTCCGCGAAGGACGAACGCCTGCCTATCTTACCTTTATCAAGAAATAAATGATCAAGCGCTTTTCTCATAAACAACTTGAAAAATTTTGAATTTAAGAGTATCAATAGTTAAATTCTTGGTCTTATGATGAAGAGTGGGCCGTTGGACCCGCTCTTTTTTAATATCATAAAACTGATGAAACCAACTTGGATAAAATTTATGAATGAAGTTGAAAAAATAAGCAATCTTGACGAACCGCGCCTGTTTGAAGAAGATGGTATCGAAGCACAGGTTGCTGCTCTTGTCATACCACTACTTAAACCTTTAGGTTTTCGTTTGGTTCGCGTGAAACTTCTTGGTCAAAATGGTTTAACACTTCAAATTATGGTTGAACGTGCCGATGGTTCTATGACCATAGAAGATTGTGAAACGGTTAGTCGAACTGTTTCTCCCCTCCTTGATGTACAAAATGTTATTGAACGCAAATATCATTTAGAAATCTCATCCCCTGGAATTGATCGTCCATTGGTAAGAAAATCTGATTTTTTTCATTGGCAAGGGCATCTTGCAAAAATTGAAACCAAAATAACAATTGATGGGCGCCGAAAATTTCGCGGGACACTTACAAATATCACGCAAGATGGATTTATTTTAAACGCTGATAAAGCTGCTTATGGAGAAGCCATGTATACCCCTATTTCCTTTTGTGATATTATAAATGCGCATTTAGTGCTTACCGATGAGCTTATTCGCGATGCATTGAAACAAAATAAAGATTTAAGTCAACAATTCATTGCCAAAGAGAACGCTAACGACTCTATACAGACGCTCAATTTCAAAAAATAATATCACTGGGAAATACCCATCGTGTGGCACAAAGAAGGAGAAAATTGATGGCTACAAGCGCTAACAGGCTTGAGATTCTGCAAATTGCAGATGCTGTTGCACGTGAAAAGTCAATCGACCGTGAAATTGTCATTTCTGCGATGGCTGATGCTATTCAAAAAGCAGCACGTTCTCGTTATGGTCAAGAAACCAATATTCGTGCTGAAATCAATTCTAAAACAGGTGAAATTAAATTACAGCGCCTGCTTAAAATCGTTGATGTCGTTGAAGACTATACAACGGAAATTACTTTGTCTGATGCTCTCAAACGTCAAGCAGAAGCAAAAATTGGTGATTTTTTTGCTGATCTTTTACCTCCTATGGATTTTGGACGTATCGCAGCACAATCTGCTAAACAGGTTATTGTACAAAAAGTACGCGATGCAGAGCGTGATCAGCAATATGAAGAATTCAAAAATAAAGTTGGTGAAATTATTTCTGGTACAGTTAAGCGTGTGGAATATGGTAACGTCATCGTTGATCTAGGGCGCGGTGAAGCTATTGTGCGCCGTGATGAATTAATTCCTCGTGAATCATTCCGCTATGGAGATCGCATTCGTGCTTTTGTCAATGATGTACACCGTGAAACGCGTGGGCCGCAAATTTTCCTTTCACGCACCCATCCCCAATTTATGGTAAAACTTTTCACTATGGAAGTACCTGAAATTTATGATGGTATTATAGAAATCAAATCTGTTGCTCGTGATCCAGGCTCACGGGCTAAAATCGCCGTTGTTTCACGCGATGGTTCCATTGATCCTGTTGGAGCATGCGTTGGAATGCGAGGAAGTCGTGTACAAGCTGTTGTTGCTGAATTACAAGGCGAAAAAATTGATATTATTCCTTGGTCGCCTGATGC
>NZ_JBHIQG010000316.1:0-2662 GCF_042196425.1 Bartonella sp. AD328YNZD
TTCTTATAAAGAAAAATAATACAGCAGACAACTTTACTCCTGTATTTATCAATCTGTTGCGACAAAATGGATATAATGTGATCTATACAGATCAACCTCAAAAGCAACAAAACATGGGTGTGAATTTGAGGTATAGAATAAGATTAAATAGTAGCACTATAGTGTCTCTTTTTCAGTATAACGTGAACGGAGAACTACGTGCTCATATAATTACTCAGCCCAAATGAACCCGCTATTTTATGTAAACATTCTCTATATTTTACACGTAAAGACTTAAAAGCTCTTGTTAAAGAAAAGAGGTTTGCACCTCAATAAAAACTCTTGTTTTTTAGCCAGAGTGAACAAATTTTTCTGTATTTCATCACGATATGAGAAACAATACGTACGAGAAAATAAGTTATGACTTTAGGTTTAAGTATAAGGGAAAGAAGAGTATTAAAAAATAATGAAAAATCCTCCACACTCTAGTGAATTATTGTGCGAAGATGTAAATGCAAAACTTAGTTTATTTAGTGATTCAAGCAGTTGAATAGTCCGCTGTTTGCAAAAAATGAGTTTTTTAAAAATAAAAGGAAAGACAATGGCAAAAAACACTGTCCAACTGCACTAATAGAAGAACCTTTTAAAATATCATAGTAATAAAAAATGGATAGTTTCCAATGTAATTTATCCACGGTGGTTTATTCAAAAGAAATTTTGTAGAAATAGGATATTTTTAACGTTTTTTGCTTCTCATTTAGTGTACCATAATTCTAGCATACCACAATTCGGAGGTTTTGTGGTTTTCATTGCTAATTGTTATGGTACTATGATGAACGAACAGAGTTTACAACAGCTATTGCAATGCTTTGCGCTTGTGTAAAGAAAATTATGGCTGTTATTGGAGCACTTTAAAAATATCCTCCGTTAAATTTGAAAAAGCCATTGGGCTTTTAAACTTTTAAAATGGATGCTAAATCGTCGTTTTTCTCATAAACAATGGTATGCACATACTTGCCTTTCACTCCTCAAAGGAAAAAAGCTCCTACAGTTGCCGATCTGTAAAAAGTTCAGCGTCTCTTAGGACTAGTTTTCACTGCTTGATCCCTCATGCGGTTCACTTCATAGGGTTTTATGGATAAGCTACCTTGAAGATTTATCACACTCACCCAAAACACTTGATATAGTAAATTTACTACGCCTTATATCACTGTCCTAAACAACAGTGTTTTACGCAAAAACATGATATACAACCTCTCACTTAATAAGTCATTGTAGCAAAGCTGATAAAAAGCCACACTCTCACCCTCGTAATCTCCAATGAGCAAGGTGGTGGACAGAGATCTATGGAAATTTTTGCTGTTGTTCAAATGGGGAGCGATTTTTCAGCCTTTTACAACTTTAATGCGGGAGAGAAAACCGCAATATAAATTTATGTCCTTGAAGATAAGTATTTTTACGCAAGATAATTCTTTGCTCATACTTGATATGATGAAAGAAAAATGTGAAAATTCTGTTCGGTAATGAGGAGAAAACACCATGATCAAGAGAAGCGTTAAGCTGCTTATCTTAGGAATGATTGGGCTTGCAAATTCTGTTGTAAATTCTTCTGGAAATACTGAAGAATTCTCAAGTTTTGAACGTTCTTTCAATACGGTTCAAGATGCGTCAAACACACAAAAACCTTTTCAGCCTTTAAAAGCTGGAGATTATGACCAAGCCTATGACTATTACATCCAAGGTTATTATTTAAAAGCTTTTCGTGAAGCACTCCGACGTGCTGAAAAAAATGATCCTTTTGCACAAACTCTTCTTGCCCGAATTTATATGGAAGGATGCGCTGTTCCTGTTGACGGTGCGCGTGCTGCTTTATGGTTTGAGCGTGCAGCAAAACAGGGGGAACCTCAAGCACAATTACGCTATGGGCTTATGTTGTTTGATGGTCATTTTATGAAACAAAATCAAGATCTTGGTGAACAGTTTATTCGAAAAGCTGTCAATGCAGGCGTCAAGGAAGCCTATTTTTATTATGGACAACTGCTTCTTTATAAAGCCTCACGTGAAAAACAAGCTCTCCCTGGTGTTTCTTCCCAAAGTCGTGAAAATGAAGCAATCGAGCAAGCCTTAAAATGGTACTTAAAAGGTGCTGCTCTTGGGGATGCTGAAGCTGCTGTTTCTGCTGCCAAAATTCTGTCTTTAGGCACATTAAATCGACCAAAGGATGATCATAATGCCCGTAAGCTCATGGAGGTAGCGGCTCAAAACAACCACTTAGAAGCTCAACTTCTTTTAGCGCAATGGCTTGTACAGGGACGTGGAGGAGAAACAGATTTTCACCGCGCTTTTCATTTACTTCAAAGAAATGCCGTCAACATGATTGCGCCAGCACAAATTTCCCTTGCAAGACTTTATCGAGATGGCACAGGAACAAAAGGCGATATAATCATGGCAGCAGCATGGTATATGCTCGCAAAGGAAGCAAAAATGCAAGCCCCTGATCTTGAAATAATGCTCCAAGGCATGGACAAAACACAACTAGAAAAAGCGCACAAAGAAGCAATAAAGCTCCTTCCTGTTTTTTAAAATACTCCTCTCTGCTGCAAAAAGACAAAATTTATAGAAATTCCGGGAGTTTTTGCACTGTCTAGGTGCTCTCAGCACTAAAAGCAAAATGGCTGATTTG
>NZ_JBHIQG010000317.1:0-2658 GCF_042196425.1 Bartonella sp. AD328YNZD
GATTTTTTTACACGCTATATGTTTGAGAATTCAGAGCGGTGTAAAAAACAGCAGGAAGTAGATATCCAAGTTATTGTCGGCAATCCTCCTTATTCAACAGGTCAAAAAAGTGCTAATGACAATGCAAAGAATACCCCTTATCCCATATTAAATAACCGTATTCGTGAAACCTATGCTGCTCAATCTAAATCAATGAATACGCGAAATTTTTATGACAGTTATATTCGTGCTATGCGCTGGGCAAGTGACCGTATTGGTAATGCTGGGGTAATCGGCTTTGTTTCTGGCTCTGGTTACATAGAAAAATCGACAATGAATAGTTTACGAAAATCTTTAGCCAAAGAATTTACGAGTATTTATGTACTTAATTTACGAGGGGATCTTCGTAAAAATATGTTGAGCAATGGAGCTGCTCAAGAAGGTGAAAATGTTTTTGGTAGTGGTAGTATGACGGGCATTGCCGTGACGCTGTTTATAAAAAATCCCAATACTATTGGACCTTGTAAAATTTACTATCATGATATTGGTGATAATCAAACAAGAAAAAAAAAACTTAAAACAATTAAGGACTTTGGTAGTATTGATGGCATTACACGAAGTAAAAAAGATTGGCAAATAATCACACCAGATAAGCATGGTGATTGGATACGTCAACGTGATGACAGTTTTGAAACATTCTTAGCTTTAGGCGATAAGAGACCTCATGAGAAAAAACTCTTTGAGATTTATTCTTGTGGCATTACGACTAGTCGTGATGCTTGGGCATACAATTCAAGTCGTGCAATTTTAGCGAAAAATATGGGTAACATGATTGCCTTCTATAACAGTGAAGCAGAACGTTTTAATAATGCTTATGCGCACACTGACAGTAAATCACGTAAAAAGGCTGTAGATAATTTTGTTAATTCAGATACAAGCAAGATAAGTTGGAGTTTGAATATAAAAAAACAATTAGCAAGAGGTCATATTTTAAAATTTGAAGAAGTCGGTTTTGTTCAAAGTTTATATCGTCCTTTTACACGACAGTGGCTTTATTATAATCGCATTTTTAATGAAGCAATTTATCAAATGCCTCGTATCTTTCCTGTAGAAAAAATGATCAAAAATACAGTGATACAAGTTTCTGCTATAGGGGCAAGAAGTGGATTTTCTGTTATTATGACTAAAGATCTACCTGATTTTCATGCAATAGATACAGGTCAATGCTTTCCAAGATATATTTATGAAGATGCTACGGTTTCAAAAGGTAAAAGTAAGCAACAATCCCATTTGTTTGCAAATTCTACAGAGAAAAACACAACAGCTGGTTTACAGAGACGTAATGCCATTACTGATGAGGGGCTAGCACATTTTAAAGCCGCTTATCCTAATGAAAAAATCACTAAAGATGATCTATTCTATTACGTCTACGGATTGTTACATTCGGAAGATTATCGTGCTCGTTATGCTCATAATTTATGCAAAGAATTACCTCGCATTCCTTGCGTAAAGAGTGCTGAGGATTTTTGGAAGTTTGTAACAGCAGGGCGTGAACTGGGTCATTTGCACGTAAATTATGAAGATGTAGAGCCTTATCCAGTAACTTTTAAAAAGGGTAATCCAAAAGTTACAGAGATCTCTAATCCCGAAAAATTCTATTATGTGACTGAAATGCAATTTGCAAAAGCAGGTAAAGAGAAAGATAAATCAACTGTTATTTACAATAGCAATATCACAATAACAGATATCCCTCTTGAAGCTTATGAGTATATCGTAAATGGTAGACCTGCTCTTGAATGGGTTATGGGGCGTCAATGTGTAAAGACTGATAAAAAGAGTGGTATTATCAATGATGCCAATCGCTATGCTGTTGAAACCATTGGCAACCCTGCCTACCCATTGGAGTTATTTCAAAGGGTTATTACCGTAAGTTTAGAAACAATGAAAATCGTAAAAAACTTACCAAAATTAGAAATAAGAGAAACTGAATAACTTATAAAGCATGCTCACATAATGGGTATGATAAGCTCATAAGGGGTATAGAGCTTATAACCATAATCTATACCTCTCTCTTGTTAAGTTGATTAGATACAATCTTTAAAAGGATAATTTATCATGCGTTATTCTAAAAAGAAGAAACTTGCACTTTTAGATACTCTTATTTGGATTGTCTTTAAAAGATTATATCGTAATCTAAAATGATAGCTTTATGCTTTTCAAAAGCTTTGTTTAAAGTGAGTTATATATATTCATTTTACTTATAGGTTTTGTAGGTTCTTAAAACCCCCAAAACCCCTACAAAACCTCTTTAAATATATATCATAGATTGTATTTACAGATTGTATTTAATATAGGTTGTTTCTTTAAAACATTAACATATTGAAATATAATGACTTTTATTTTGGATTAAAAAATAAAATAATACGTACAAAAAGCACCCCCCAAAACTCATAACCTAATGATCTTGATAGCATTTCTTATGAGTTACAAGCTATCTTTTGAAAAACTTTAAAGGATCACATGCTTTTTATAAAACACGTTGTAATCATTCTCTAAATCATAAGGTTATCATTCAAAAGAACTGATAAAATTCATAAAAGGGATTTTGATAACGTAATCAGTTTTTAATTTCCTATGCTTTTCATAAAACACGTTTTAATGACTCACTCAAATGATCAC
>NZ_JBHIQG010000318.1:0-2654 GCF_042196425.1 Bartonella sp. AD328YNZD
AATTGCGTGGTTCCATTGAAAGATTGCTTCACGTTTACGTCCAACTTTCCAATAGGCATCCCCTAAATGATCATTCAGTGTTGGGTCTTCAGGTTGTAATCTGACAGCATTTTCTAATATTTGCACTGCTTTATTATATTCTTTTAGTTTATAATAAGCCCACCCTAAAGAATCGAGAATATGACTGTTGTGAGCTTGCAAAGCAGAGGCTTTTTGTAGCATACGGAGCGATTCTTCAAGCTTCTCACCACGTTCCACAAGGGAATAGGCTAAATAATTAAGAACCTGCGGTTGATTTGGGAAAAATTCAAGTGATTTTCGCAAGTCAAGTTCTGCTTTTGGCCATTGCTTTAAACGTTCAAAAGCAATACCACGCTGATAAAAGAGTTTCCAATCGTCCTGCTGAAAGTTTTTTATCTTTGTAATAGCGTAGTCTAGAGTTTTAATAGCCTCAAGAAATTTATTGTCCTGCATATAAAAAGCAACGAGCGTTATCAAAATATTACGATCATTGGGAAATTTTTTATTTAACAATGTGAGTAATTTTATTGCTTCTTTGTAATTGTTGTTATTGGCAAGAAGGAATGCAAGATGAAGTTGTCCATCTTTATAATAAGGAGATTTAGGGGATAAAGCGCGATAAAGTTTAATTGCTTGATGTGGATCGTTCAATTTAGCAGAAATGTGTGCGAGCTGAAACAGTGTTGCGTCATTTTGAGGGTATAAGGCGAAAGATAATTGCTTAAAAATACGTGCAATTCGCCCTGAGTTTTTGTAGTTGAGGGCTGTTCCAAAATTATATAATACCTCGGCTGCTCCTTGTTGAGGTGTTTTAATAACTCTCTCTAAGAAAGAATTTTTTTCAATTTTTTCTTGAAAGTTTTTAAGGACTTCTCGACCTGACAACATTTGTTCGCCATGCTGGATTGTTTGAAGGGCTTGGTTGCGCATATTATGGCGCAATTGGAATGAGGCATAGGCTATGATAATACGCTCATAAGTATTAGGAGCGATAAGAGTTCCCTGTTTGTTACTCAGTGCTTTAATGAAATATTTTTTTGCATCCTTTGGCCGTTCTGCAAGGTCGCTCATAAGTGCTAGATGATAAGATATAAAAAGATCATACCAGACAGGACCTTTGAGTTTCTTAAGATCATCGATTGCCTGAGATTTGTGTCCAGATCCAAATGTAATCCAAGCGCCGATGAGTTCAGGTATTGGATTATTGGACGTAGGAAGTTCCTTTAATTTCAGAAGAGCCTTGGCATTCTTATAATCTTTTTTGATGAGACTTTCTACTGACAAAGTTAAGGAAACAAAGGGAGTTATAACATCGTTCTCTTTGAGTTTTTGGGCTTGTTGGACAGCTTCTTTAAAGTTTCCGACCGAGAGCATAGCTTCAAGGAGCTCTTTTTGTGTTTCAATGTTATCAGGTTGATAAACCAGTGCTTGTTTAAAATAATTGATAGCAAGTTCTGTTTTATTTTCATGATTTGCAACCCTTCCAGCTAAATAAGCACCTGTAAATGAGCTTGTATGAGTTGCTGCACTTATTTTACTGTAGGTGAGGGATGGCATCAGCATGATACCCACGATAAAGAGGGCAAAAAGTCGAGATACCGTTGCAGAGCACATGGAGCTAATCCTTTTCAAGATAATCAATTGATGGTGTTGTTTATAGATCATATCTCATTACTTTGTTGAGAAATACTGCGATTCTTGCAAAGAATTCAGTTTACGCGCGCAATACAAAATTCAACAGTCTCAACGAGAGCATTATAAGCAAGATTTTCATTCATGGGAACAAGAGCATCAATTGCATATTTTCCATAGATGCGTGCTTGTTCTATTGTATCTGTGATACTATCATACTTTTCCATTAAGTGTTGTGCGTGTGCGAAGGATTCATCATTATTATTGCCATCTTCAAGTGCCTTTTTCCAGAAATCTTTTTCTAGCATATTCCCACGCTCATAGGCGAGAATAACAGGCATTGTGATTTTTCCTTCTCTAAAATCATCCCCTATATTTTTTCCTAAGTTTTGAGCACTACCGCTATAGTCAAGTGCATCATCAATTAATTGGAAAGCTAAACCTAAGGATGTTCCATATTCACGTAATGAAGAACGCTCTTTATTTCCATAGCCAGCAATAATGGGTCCTACTTCAGCGGCTGCTGAAAAAAGTGCTGCTGTTTTTGCATCGATGATTTTGAGATATTCTGAAGGGCTGGTTTTTATATTTTTTGCGGCAGAAAGTTGCATAACTTCTCCTTCAGCAATAATTGCAGCAGCGTTGGCTAGGACAGAGAGCGCTTCTATGGAACCGACATCGACCATCATTTTAAAGGCCTGCCCCAATAGGAAATCACCAACAAGTACACTTGCTTGATTCCCCCAAATCATACGTGCTGTAGATTTTCCACGTCGTAAATTACTTTCATCAATCACATCATCGTGTAGTAATGTTGCTGTATGCATAAATTCAACAGCTGTTGCGAGTTTTATATGCCCGTCACTTTGATAACCGAACATATGAGCAGAAGCGAGCGTAATCATTGGGCGTAATCGCTTTCCACCTGATGAAATAAGATGGTTAGAAATTTCAGGGATCATCTCAACCTCTGATTTTGCCATAGAGAGAATAAATTGATT
>NZ_JBHIQG010000319.1:0-2648 GCF_042196425.1 Bartonella sp. AD328YNZD
AACCCAAAGACTCTTCTTTGCGACAAAAAAGACGTTTTCATAAAAAATGCTCCCAAGCAATACTTAATTGGCTTTATAATTCATAACTTAAGTAATCAACGACGAATAAATACCCTTCTTTATAAGATAAAGATATTGTTTGAAAAAAATATCAAAAGATTTTTAAAAGTATTCTTCTTCGACAATCTCCAAAACTTTTCGCTTACCCATATCATTCGCTGGACTAATAATGATGCCTTCTTCTTCTATCCTTTCGATCAATGTGGCGGTACAGTTATAACCAATGCCTAAACGACATTGAATATAAGAAGTTGAAGCCTTACGATCACGAAGCATAATAGCAACAGCTTGACAATAGGAATCATCTGCTAAAGAAAAAGCTAAAGAAACATCCTTTTTTATTTCTTGCGATATCGTTTCCAAATAATCAGTCTGCGTTTAAGTTTCCGAAAGCATCCAATTTTCCCGCTTTTCTAAACGCATAATATATTCTTTTCCACCCCTAATCTATGAAGCAACATAAATTATAGTCAAGACATAATGGATTAAGGACTAAACATATTACTCGCAAACCTGAAAGCTCTTTTAAGTATCAAAAATACTTTTTTGACTTCCTTCTCGCCCAAAAGAATAAAAAATTTCATCAGAACCGCTCTGTAAACAGTTTGGAGTTTAGCAAATTTCACTTAGCTTCCCACCCCATATAATTCATTTATATTAAAACTCGAGAGATCAGCCTTGCCCTAAATATTTAGAGCGCACTTAAAAAGACACTAAAATATCAAGTCTTACATGCTTTTACACCCCTATACTCGCAATAACATTATTTTATACCAAGATATTGATTTATAATAATTTATCTTTTTAACTTAAATCATAACGCCAAATACAATAAGATTCTTTCATCACATACTCTCTCATATTGAATCAATTCAAATCATTTTCTTGCACGTTACAAGCAAGGTTGGTGTATGGATAAAAGTTATATAAGATAAAGAATCCCCTTATAAGGAGTCTCAAGTACCAAAGAGCTATCGCAAATTGAGAGCTGGTATATGAAAATGCAGACTTTCTACGATACAATAGGGTAAACACTTGTTTTACAAGGTATTATAAAAAACAACTATCAAGATTTTTCAAAAGCGCTCTTCTTCAGCAGGCACTAAAATTTCTCGTTTCCCTGCGTGATTTGCTGGACTAATGATACCTTCTTCTTCCATCCTCTCAATCAATGTCGCAGCACGGTTATAACCAATGCCTAAACGGCGTTGAATATAAGAGGTCGAGGCCTTACGATCACGAAGCACAATAGCAACAGCTTGACTATAGGGATCATCTTCTGAAGGAGAAGACAAAGAAACATCAGCACCATCCTCTTCAACTTCTTGCGTAATTGTTTCTAAATAATCAGGTCGTGCTTGCGCTTTGAGATGCGCAACAACCTGCTCCACTTCATTATCCGCAACAAAAGGCCCATGCACACGCTGAATACGTCCTCCTCCCATCATAAAGAGCATATCTCCTTGTCCCAATAATTGCTCAGCTCCCTGTTCGCCTAAAATTGTTCGGCTATCAATTTTGGAACTCACAGAAAAAGAAATGCGTGTAGGAAAATTGGCTTTGATCGTACCAGTAATAACATCGACGGAAGGACGCTGTGTCGCCATAATTACATGGATACCGGCAGCACGTGCCATTTGTGCTAAACGTTGAACCGCTCCTTCAATATCTTTCCCAGCAACCATCATCAAATCAGCCATTTCATCAATAATGACAACAATATAGGGCATAGGACTAAAATCAAGTGTTTCCGTTTCATAAAGAGGCTCACCGGTCTCGCGATCAAATCCAACTTGAATTGTCCGCACCATTGTCTCTCCCTGACTTGCAGCTTCTCTAAGACGCGCATTAAACCCATCAATATTACGAACGCCTAGTTTTGACATTTTACTATAGCGCTCTTCCATTTCACGAACAGCCCACTTTAAAGCAATGACGGCTTTTTTAGGATCTGTCACCACCGGTGTTAATAAATGAGGAATGCCATCATAAACCGAAAGTTCAAGCATTTTTGGATCCACCATAATGAGACGACATTGCTCAGGTGTCATCCGATAAAGCAGAGATAAAATCATTGTATTGATAGCAACAGACTTTCCCGATCCTGTTGTACCAGCAACCAAAAGATGAGGCATTTTTGCTAAATCTGCAATAACAGCTTCTCCCCCGATTGTCTTACCCAAAGCAAGTCCTAGCTTTGCTTTGCTGTCAATAAATTCTTGCGCCTGCAACATTTCTCGTAAATAAACCATCTCACGCTTTGCATTAGGCAGTTCTATTCCAATAACATTACGTCCTGGAACCACCGCAACACGCGCCGAAATCGCACGCATCGAGCGTGCAATATCATCTGCCAAACCAATGATACGGGAAGACTTAATGCCAGCAGCCGGTTCAAATTCATACAAAGTTACTACCGGTCCAGGACAAGCATCTATAATTTTTCCTTTTACCCCAAAATCTAACAAAACCCCTTCAAGCTCCTGAGAATTTGCTCTTAAAACAGCAGGAGAAAGTTTTGCATCCCTAACAGACGGTGGTGGAACCGAAAGATAATCTACAAGTGGAAGAACAAAGCCACCATTTGA
>NZ_JBHIQG010000320.1:0-2621 GCF_042196425.1 Bartonella sp. AD328YNZD
TTTTCCATAGCTTCTTTTGCGCTAAAAAGCATTTCACGATAAGCACGGCGACTATCTTCATGAGATTCAACACCAATACTTTCAAAACGCTTGCCAATGGTTGCCGTACTTTCATCTGCTGCTAAAATACCTTTACCTGTATACACCAAAGAAAGTGCAATATCTTCAAGCCGTTCGTTCATAAAAAAATCCTCTTTATTTTGTCTTTAAATTTTCCAAAAGTGCGCACCACGCGCGATATACTCTACACAACAACACACAGTTCTTTTTTTAGCTGCACTTTAAATAGACATTTAAGCTTGCATAAGGGCAAAAATGCCAGGTAAAATCTTACCTTCCATCCATTCCAAAAAAGCTCCTCCAGCAGTCGAGAGATAAGTAAAATCATTGGCAACACCAGCATGATTAAGGGCGAAAACCGTATCGCCTCCTCCCGCAATTGAAACCAGTTTCCCTTTTTGACTACGTTCTGCTGCATAGCGTGCCACGGCAATTGTTCCCTTATCAAAGGGAGGCATCTCAAAAACACCAAGGGGTCCATTCCACACAAGGGTAGCAGCTTCATCAATTGCAGCATTGATATGCGCAATAGAACGTGCACCAACATCCATAATCATGCCATCTTGTGGAATATCTTCAATGTCATAGAGACGATGCGGTGCATCTTTTTCAAAGCGAAATCCAACGACAGCATCCTGAGGGAGCAGAAGCTTACATTGACACTCTTGCGCTTTTTTAATGATTTTTTTAATCGTTTCCATCAATGCATGTTCACACAGTGATTTTCCAACATGAACACCTTGCGCCGCTAAAAAGCTGTTGGCCATGCCCCCACCAATAACCAAAGAGTCGACTTTTTCCACCAAATGATTGAGCACAAAAAGCTTACTAGAAACCTTGGCACCTCCCACAAGGGCAATTACAGGACGTGTTGGATTGCCCAATCCTTTTTCTAATGCCTGCAATTCACCTTGCAAAGAACGCCCCGCATAAGAAGGCAACAAATGCGTTATGCCCTCTACCGAAGCATGGGCACGATGAGAAACTGAAAAAGCATCATTAACATAGAGATCGCCATTATGAGCCAAAGCTTCTGCAAAAGAACAATCATTTTTTTCTTCCCCTGAATGAAAACGAACATTTTCAAGCAGTAAAACACTCCCATTTTGTAATGACTCAACTGCAACCTGCACCGCCGAACCGATACAGTCAGGAGCAAAAGCAACCGGCTGATTAATGATCTTTTCCAATACTTGTACAACAGGACGGAGTGAAAACTCTTGTTCTACCTTTCCTTTGGGGCGACCACAATGAGAAAGCAGAATAAGTTTAGCACCACGCTTTTGTAGCTCAACGAGTGTTTCTTTATGTCGTACAAGACGTGTCTCGTCACAAACTTTGCCCAGTGCCATAGGAACATTAAAATCCACGCGCACAAGAACACGTTTGCCCAAAACATCAACATCATCAAGTGTACGAAACCCCATCACTGCTTCCTCTTCACTTTCCATTGTTTCAAATAAAAACGCATCCAACAACCCTGCCCACTTTTCTTTCCAATTATCCCCTCTTTGCTTTTACAAGAGATCCACAACATCCTATCTCTCACCCTGTGCTTAAAAATCCAAAGCTTTTATCGTCAAATGTACAAAAGCCCACCATTGCTATTAATCTTCATATTCCATTGTGGCAAACAAATGCATTGGCTCAACTTGATCTCTATTAAAGCTTCCTTTTACTTCTAGGCAAAAGAATTTACATCTCCTTTTTTATGACATTTTCTCAAAGGGTATCTCGTTCAGATCTTGCTTTTTCAAAGTTTATTCTTTTATTCAGCTTTTAAAAGCACGTATTGACCCAGTATTAAAACAAAACACATCATCAATGTTTCAATAGCTCTTCTCTCTAGCGCATGAGAACAACAGCCTCTATCTGTTTTTCTCAAAATTGCACAAAAATGAGACTTTTTCATATAAAAAGAGGACCCTGAGGTCCTCTTATATTGTCTTAGCAAAAGCCACAGCCGTATCACTCATACGGTTAGAAAAGCCCCATTCATTATCATACCAAACCAAAACACGACAGAGCTGACCATCAATTACTTTGGTTTGATCATTGTGGAAAATCGCTGAATAAGGATTATGATTAAAATCACAACTCACGAGTTTCTCTTCTGTCGTGTCTAAAATTCCCTTCAAAGAACCTTGTGCAGCAGCAGCAATAGCTGTATTAATTTCTTCGATTGTTGTGGAACGCTTAGCAATAAATGTCAAATCAACCACAGAAACATTAGGGGTTGGAACACGAATCGATACACCATCAAGCAATCCCTTTAATTCTGGCAAGACCAATCCCACAGCTTTTGCCGCTCCTGTTGAGGTAGGAATCATAGAAAGAGCTGCCGCACGTGCACGATAAAGGTCCCGATGCATTGTATCCAATACAGGTTGATCACCCGTATAAGAATGGATGGTTGTCATGAAGCCCTTTTCAATGCCCACCGTGTTGTGTAAAACTTGTGCAACAGGCGCCAAACAATTGGTTGTACAAGAAGCATTTGAAACAACGCGATGCTCTTTGCTTAAAGATTGATGATTAACCCCATAGACAACCGTAAGATC
>NZ_JBHIQG010000321.1:0-2611 GCF_042196425.1 Bartonella sp. AD328YNZD
CTTAACAATGTAACTGGAAATAGCTTTGCTGGCTCTATAATCGCTGCTTTATTTCTTAATTCTTTTGTTGAAAAAACCAAACTTTTTGCCCATTTCGACCTTTATGGATGGGTTCCAAAAGAAAAACCAGGGTATCCTGTCGGTGGTTCCGCACAAGTTATTCGTGCTCTTTATAATCTCTTTAAAAATTAATTTTGACATAAAACAAACATAAAAATGGACAATTTTAGAACTTTAAGAGCAATTGTTCTTC
Organism: Bartonella sp. AD328YNZD; assembly: GCF_042196425.1. NCBI lineage: Bacteria > Pseudomonadati > Pseudomonadota > Alphaproteobacteria > Hyphomicrobiales > Bartonellaceae > Bartonella > Bartonella sp. AD328YNZD. The sequence continues at coordinate 254 of NZ_JBHIQG010000321.1, forward strand.
ATCTTTAATTGTGTTCTGTAATTTATTTGAGGATAAAAATTCTACCAATACAATTATTATGAGCCTATTTAAAGGAAAAAAAACAAAGGATGAAAGATAAATAAATGTTCCCTAGAGATCCGAGATTACATGCGTTCAGAGAAGATCTAGCAGACGAACGTCTTAAAGGCGAAATTACAGCTCAGCGCTTTGTGCAAGGTGAAAAAAGACGCGTTAATGTACCTGTTGCTGGATTGTTTAAAGAAAATAATAACAAAAGTGAAATGCAGACAGAGTGCTTATACGGAGAAGAACTTCTCATCTTTGAGCATGGAGAAGAAATGTCGTGGGCACAATCTCTCAAGGATGGTTATGTCGGTTATATTGATACAAAAGTTCTTTGTACATCAACCGTAGAACAAACACATGTTGTTACAGCGCCACGTACTTTTCAATATTCCCAAGCTGACTTACGTGGACCAGTAGAATATCCTTTATCTATAGGAAGTAAAGTAAGCGTTGTTAATGAAGTTGAAGTCCGTGGGACCAAGTATTCTATACTTGAAAATGGGGGCGCAATCGTTAGCGATCATCTCAGTCCAATTGGCAACGTCGTGTATAAAGATTATGTTAAAGCTGCTGAAATGTTGATCTATACACCTTATCGTTGGGGTGGAGCCAGTGGTTTTGGAATTGATTGCTCAGGACTGGTCCAACTTTCTATGACAATGGCTGGTCAAGTTGTTTTACGCGATACTGATATGCAACAAAAAACTATAGGAAATCCACTCTCAGATAGTGATAAACTTCAACGAGGTGATTTGATTTTTTGGAAAGGTCATGTCGCTATTATGACTGATTCTGAAAATATTATTCATGCAAATGGTTCCTCTATGGATGTTACGATCGAACCACTGGAAAAAGCAGTTACGCGTATTGCTCAAAAATGCCAGCGATATCCTGTAGAAAAACGACGTCCAACAACACTGGGAATATAGTACGTGCTTTTACATGAATATGACAATGTGGGCTATTGTTGGCTGTTTGCTTCATATCGACGTAAGAAGGTTTTTATAAATTGAATTTATATCAAATGGGGTGCATTGCTTAATTATCCCCTAAACCTCGGTATTTAAGAGGATTGTACTTTTTTATATATAAAACTTATTGAGTTTTTGTATTTTTTTTAGTGATGGGTGTGCGAATAGAGGTTAGAGAATAAGATTTTCTAACATACGCCCTACAGAGTTGCATTCTCTTTTACCAATTTTCTCCATGTATGTTTTGAATTTTGCTAAGTTATGTTGTAAAAAAATATTCAATATTTTTTCAAAAGTTTTTATCAACATACACTGTCCTTTGGATATTGCAAAAATTCAGCACCCAGCTTTCTCAATGGCTTTTTTAAATCATCATTTTTTACAATAATGTGTTGATTTTAAAAATAAAAAAGCATTATGCAACTCAAATGAGATCTCTTGCCATTCGTATTTTTCACTGTTCCACATATCCTTTTACTTTGCATTAAAAAATTGTCCAATGACAGCTTGTTAAATGGGTTTGCATGTAATTTGGAAAGTAGTTGAAATATAGATTAAATAGATAACGCATAAACTGTTAAAATATAATGGAAAGTATAACGTTGATTTTAAGAAATTATAATAAAGTTAATTCATAAGTTTATAAATATAAAAATAGCAACTTTCAGTGTATCTTGTATTATTCATTCATAGATAATGCTAAAAGATGAATTGAAAAGTAAATTCTCTCAATCAATACGCAATTGAATAATACAAGCGTGATACTATTTATAAGTACCTTCTATTATTATAGAATATAAAAAACATAAGACACTGCATAGTCTTTATCATTTTAAAAATATTGCTTTGCATAATTTTGAAAGCTATAACGCTACACAAAAAGGAAATGGATAAACCACACAATAATTTCTACCTTTATGCTTTTATCTTTTTCCAAAACGAATATACTTATCCTTCTATTAGCTTGTTCTTAAACAATTTTTTCTGATTTAGAGAAAGAGTATTTAAACAATGAAATAGTACAACATGAAGAGAGACAGTTTTATGTAAAGGATATTTTATGATTATAAATCAATATGTTGATTTTAATATGCATCATCATGATGAGGAAGCAGTTTTTTATGCAAAAAAATCCTTTTGAATCCTTGCTCAATATGTATGCAATACACACCACACGATATTCTCTTCTCACAAACTCATTAAAGAAGAAAATTTCTCAATAACTGAATTAATGGTTTATCTGCATCAGGCATAGGATATTGATCAAGATCATTAATAAAAACCCATTCTAAATTTTGCCCTTCTCGTCCTTGTGCAACGCCCTCATAATGGTCACAAA
>NZ_JBHIQG010000322.1:0-2607 GCF_042196425.1 Bartonella sp. AD328YNZD
ATTCAGTTAATCGCTTATCATACGGCTGTTTTATTAGGAACAGATGTTGATCAACCCCGTAATTTAGCAAAATCAGTCACGGTTGAATAAAAATAGCGTTTGTATTTCTGAATCTGATTAGAGAATAATCAAGTGTAACAAGTTGATTTATAATGATAGCTTATTTTTCCATTTTTCTCTGTCAAATAAGAATCTCCACGACTGAATTTCTCATTCCAAACCCTTTACGACAGAATGAAAAATATTTTTTACCTATCAAAAAATGAATCAGCTGTGTGAATATAATGGCAAAAAGAGCGCAAGAGTGCTTTTATTGTTTTAATGCAAGAGTCATCCAGATTGTAAGAGAAGATCTGACGTTGGTTTGTTATTCTTTTATGAGGCATAAAGATGGAGTAGGGATTACGTTAGGTTATTTATGGGTTATTTCAAGAAAGAAAATCATATTTTAAGAGAGAGGTATTTAAGTTTTTTATCAAAAGTTTTTTTCTAGAGTTACCCTGATCGTAAGAGACGTGTAGCATCGTCGTGTCCGAAAAGATAAAGGAGTAACTGTAAAGCTTGTCCTTGCTCAGAAGAAAGATGAGGATCGCGTTGTAAAAATAAACGAGCATCTTTTCTTGCCATTGACAAAAGATCGCTGTGAACAGCAAGGTTTGCTATATGAAACTCAGGTACGCCGGATTGTTTTGTACCTAAAAGCTCTCCTTCACCTCGCAAACGCCAATCTTCTTCAGCGATTTCAAAACCATCTTCTGTGTTGCGGATAATATTAAGGCGTGTTGCTGCTGTTTTTGTCAGTGGATCTTTGTAGAGCAGAATGCAGGAAGATTTTTTATCTCCTCGTCCTACACGTCCACGCAATTGATGCAGTTGTGAAAGTCCAAAATGTTCCGCGTGTTCGATAATAATGATTGAAGCATCTGGAATATCTACCCCCACTTCAATAACAGTGGTTGCTACTAAAATGCGTGTATTGCCGCATTTAAAAGATGCCATAGCTGCTTCTTTTTCTGCTGTAGACATTTTTCCATGGATCATACCAACGTGTGCTCCAAAGCGCTCATGAAGAAATGCAAAGCGGTTTTCAATTGAAGTAAGGTCAAGAGCTGTAGAGTCCTCCACTAAAGGACAAATCCAATAAAGCTTTTCTCCTTTTTCTAATGCAATTGCAATTCGCTCTATAAGCTCATGAAGACGTTTCAAAGAAAGCGTTGCTGTTGTAATAGGTTGTCGCCCAATTGGTTTTTCTGTAATTTTAGAGACATCCATATCACCAAAAGTTGTTAAGACAAGGGTGCGGGGAATGGGCGTGGCGGTCATAACCAGCATATCAGGTTGATTGCCTTTTTCTGTAAGGGCAATACGTTGATGGACACCAAAACGGTGTTGTTCATCGATAATGGTTAAAGCGAGATTATTATAAGTAACGCTGTTTTGTATGAGAGCATGGGTTCCAATGACAATAGAAACTTGACCTGATAAAATATCATTCAAGATATTTGTCCGCATTTTTCCTTTTTCTCGTCCTGTTAAAAGCGTTGTTTGTAATCCGATCTTTTCGGCAAGAGGGGCAATGGTGGCAAAATGTTGCCTAGCCAGCACTTCGGTTGGTGCCATTAAAGCTGATTGTCCTGAATTTTCAGCAATTTGTGCCATTGCCATTAATGCAACGACAGTTTTTCCTGCGCCTACATCACCTTGGAGCAGTCTTAGCATCGGTTCTGGTGAAGCAAGATCATTTGCGATATCTTCTACCGCTTTTATTTGTCCGGTTGTAAGTTGAAAGGGGAGGATATTGAGCAATTTGTTAGTATAAATTCCAGTAGCTGGTCGAGAAGCGCCAATAAGAGATTTGGTTTTTAAACGCACGAGGCTTAGTGCCAATTGACAAGCAAACAATTCATCATAGGCAAGACGTTTGCGTGCTGTACTTTCTAAGGATAGATCATCGGGATTAATGGGCGCATGGATACGGCGTAAAGCAACAGAAAAAGAAGGAAAATTTTGCTGTTTTTTTACATTTTCATCTATCCATTCCGGTAGAAGAGGAATAAAATCGAGAGCGTTTTTTATGGCACGTCTTAGCGTCTTTGCAGTGAGTCCGGCGGTAGATGGATAAATCGGTTCGATGAGAGGTATCTGATTTGATTGTTCGCTTGTGGCGATATGGTCTGGATGCGCCATTGAAAGTTGTCCATTAAACCATTCAACTTTTCCTGATACAACGACTTTTTTGCCTTCGGGAAGTTGTTTTTTTAGCCAAAGAGGTTGAGCATGAAAAAAGACTAAATTTATTTTTCCTGTTTGATCATGAGCAATAACACGATAGGGAATTCGGTTATGACCACGTGGGGGTGGTTGATGTTGATCGATGACAATTTCAAGTGTAACAGTATCCCCTTCTTTTGCACAAGCAATGCTGGGACGCATTCTGCGATCTATAACGGAATGGGGCATTAATTGAAGGAGATCAATAAGGGTTGCTTCCCGTTGTGTAGGATTAACATTTAAGAGTTTGGTCAGTAAACCATAGACTTTAGGTGTAATACCAGAAAGGGTTCGAATAGAGTTGAAAAGAGGGGCAAGAAGACTTGGAGGCATGAG
>NZ_JBHIQG010000323.1:0-2607 GCF_042196425.1 Bartonella sp. AD328YNZD
ATTGGCTTTTAAATGGAGTTAATTATTGATGTGAGAGGGCAAAATGCTTGTACATTATGGGCATTTTATCCTCTCATTTTTTCTGATAAGAATTATAATAAATTTTTAAGTGCTATTTCATTTGAAATTTAGGCAATAAAAGTATTTTTGCATTCATATTTTTTATTTTTGTAACAGCTTTTATTTGAAACAAAGCAATTTTGAGGAGAGGCTGGAAACATACGGTAGGTTGGAAGGCTTAATATATAAAGATGATCACGATAACTCTGAACGATACAAAAAATGACTCTTAGAAAAGTGCGCAAAAAACAAGACAGCAGTAGTGCTTTTTGCCTAGTCAAAATGTTACAATAGTTTTTGTATTTAAACAGCTCAACAGTCCCCCTTTGTTAAGAATTTTATCCATGAATCAACTTCATTTATGATGTGTAAGCGAAAAATTTTCTTAATGCATCATGATCAAGTTTGAAATGGGAGAATCTTACGATATTTAGAGCGTTCATTCATGGGGGTATTTTATAAATCAATATGTTGATGTAAAATTCCCGTTGTTTATTATTTTTAGACGATACTTCATGTCTTTATTTACTACCAAACAAATGATTTCTATGTTGGCAGAGCAGGGGAATTTGCATTTATTTTAAAATTAGAATGCTCCAAAGTTTTGTTTTTTAGAATTCTCACCTTTCATCTATCAACATGTTATTTTTCTCTGGAAATTTTCAATGGGGATACTAAATAAAATCCATTGTGGATATTTTGTGAGGTTAAATTTATGAATATAAAATATTTTATGACAACTTTTGCTACTTTTGCTTCAATTTCTGTAGCGCAGGGTTCTTCTGTTTTGTTTTCTCAAAAGTTAATACAGGACATATCTGCGATTGTTCCTCCTATAGATCTTTTTTCTAGTGAACGATCTAGAAAGATCTTATCAGAAGTTTTTCAGATAGAACTTTCTTGCACAAATAACAGCGAATGCATAACAGCAGCTCAGTTAGTCCCTGTGTTACATTCTGGTAAAAAAAGAGATCATTATCCTAAAAAAGGATCAGGGAAAAGAAGACGACCAAACCTATTTGCACGAGGTCCAATGAGTTATTAAAAAGTGAAAAAACAACATTAAGAGATGTATATATGTGTGAGGGAGTTGAAGAAGAGAGATATTTTTCTGCTAAATCTATGATTTTTTAAGAAAGGTATGTTTGAAGGCTTTAAGAAAGATCTTTCATTTTTTCAGCATTAAGGAGTGTTTTTATATAAGTTTTGATGTTTATCATAGCTGGTGTCTTTCTTGAGGTATTTTTTCAATTTAACTAAAAAGAGTATGAAATGATAGCCTACAAATAGGGCTAAAGCTCTGAAAAAGATTTTCTAGAAAGTTAAGCAGAAGCGTAAGTATTTCAAAAAATAATAAATGACTAATTAAAACAAAGAGCATGTGTGATAAATTACCTGTGATTTTGTTGCAATTTATGGAATATTGGGAGTCTTATTTTGTGCGATACAAGTGTCCTTTACAATCTAAAAAAACAATCAGAGAGCTATTTGCATTTTGGTCATGCGAAGGGTGAAGCTAAAAATTTTGTTTGTATGAATTTAAATAGAACGGTTGCATTTGGCTGTTTTCAATACTTTAACAGTTCTCGCTATTTTTGATATTGAGAGTATTCATAGGTGGCATTTTAGCCTTTAATAGTTTTATTTATCCACACACATTTGCTCTTTTGTGATGTGCAGGGGAATGGTTTTCGTTATTTAAATATAAATGAGAGCATCTTCAATAGTGCAGGTAAGCTATAAAAGACAATCTTTCATAGCCAATAATACATGCTTTACACGGAGGGGATAGTGTAGATTTTTTGCAAAATTCATAAAGGAGAGAAAATGTGACGAAAAGAGATCCTTTGTGGGCATAGTTTAATTCTTATTTATTACAGATCAAGCAATTAAGGGTGGCGGGAGAGGCTTTTTGTTTTTTTTATGAGTGTATCATTTTTGCTACAGATATCTAGAGATAGGGCTCTATATGAAATGACGTGTTCAAATAAATATTCAGCTATGGAGAGAAAATATGAATATAAAATGGTTAATAACAGCTTCTGCTTTCGCTTTTGTTTCAGCTTCAGCGGTGCAGGCAGCAGATGTTATTGTTCCCCCGCGTCCAACTCCTGTTGCTCCCGTTATTGTTGCTCCAACTTTTTCTTGGACAGGTTTCTATCTTGGTGGGCAGCTTGGTGGTTTTTCGGGTAAAACAAAGATGGATATTCTTGCTAGTGGACAAAAGATTCCAGTAGATGACGATTATTTGCCTAAACTATCTGGTTTCATGGGTGGTCTTTACGCAGGTTCCAATATTGATCTCGGCAATGGCCTTATTTTAGGTGTTGATACGGATATTATGTGGTCTAATAAAGATGACACGAAGACAGGAAAAACATACATTATTGCTCCAAATCACATAAATTATATTAAGAAGATATTAACAGAATCTGGAATTAATATTGGTAAAGACGCGCTTGAAGCTGGTGCTAAACGAACCCACAGTTTCACTTTTAAAGAAAAGTGGGCTGGTGCAACGCGCGTGCGTATTGGTTTTGCAGCTGA
>NZ_JBHIQG010000324.1:0-2605 GCF_042196425.1 Bartonella sp. AD328YNZD
TTACCACAATTCAAAGGCGAGTTGTATTTGCTTGATGCCAAAAAAGAGCAATCGGCATTCCCTTCACCCATTACTTCTCAAAATTATGCTATCGCTTCAGGTGCTACTGATCATGGCACATCTCTTAACGATAGCATGCCATTCTGATTGAAAAAATATGGCTAAAAGAAAAAAACATGCAAAACGTGGACGTCCTCGTATTAATGGATGTCTCAGAGAACCCAATGGTCGTATCTCGCGAGCAAAAATACCGCGTGAACCGATTGATAAATTGGCAATTGAAATGCGTGCCAAGCGATTTGGTTTGACCATAGAAGATGCTAAAAATCCGCTTTCCGCTACCTATATCGGACGGCTTTATCTGCAAGGTGTGATTAATCAAGATCAGTATGATGCTGCACAAAAATATCTTGAAGTGAGAAATAATTACCTCTGTGCAAAAGCCTTACCAAATGCAATTTATGATGACTTTACTCCATCTTTAAATGAAGAGGCAAAAAAACAATGGATTGAAAAAACTACTCATTACTATGAAGCAATGAAAGAGGTGCTAAAAGAAGCACAACGCCTTTATAGACAGCATAATCTTTATGCCGCACTACAATACATTGTTGTAGAAGAGCAATCGTTACCATATCTTGTTAATTCACTGTGTGTCGTTCTTAATGCGCTTCATAAGCATTTTACACAAAACCGCTAAATTCAAGCAGCATTTTGAATATTAATAGAGATCTCTTTTCCAAGAGCAATGAGAGTAGATTCTAAGGCATCTAATTTGGTTGCGTGGTTTAAATCCAACAATCGGTCAATTTGTATTGGATGAAGTTTTAAAAGACGTACGAGATCAGCTTTGCGTAAGTTTTTTTCAATCATAGCGTTATGTATTGCAATTTTTAAAGTCACCAATGAAGATACTTCAACAAAAGGATAGGCAATATCACGATGTCCAAAGGGAATAAATTCACGATCTTGGAAACGCCCCATAATGACTGTTAAAAGTGCATTTTTAGCCTGTTCCAAAGCTTCTTTTTCATCGTTACCATAGGTAATAAATTCCTGAAAGTCTTTAGAGACGACTAGAAGAGTATCATTGTCATCTTTGATAAATTTGATTGCATATTTCATTTACACCTCCATATTCAGGCTTATTTTAGGTCAAGATCTTTAAGAATCTTCTGGACTAATCCTGTTCCTAATTCTTTTCGCGTACCATGCATAGGTAAAACGGACTTTTTAGAACCACGCTTTACAAGCAAATGCCCTCCCTTCCCTGAGGTAAAACTGCAACCATGCTTTGTAAGATATCTTTTCAATTCTTGACTATTCATTATAATAATATAACATCTAAAATGTTTCAATACAACATAAATGTTGTATTGAAGGAAAATAAAGAACATCTTTTAAAACACCATATTTAGGTAAAAAAATAAAAAAAATACAAGATCATGATTTTTTTGTTGACATAGTGTAAAAAATCGTATTTAATGACAGCATGGCAGTAGTTGTATTGCGTCTAAAATTCAAAAATATCTCCAAAAATTCAGCAAAATGTTAACTTGAAGCGTGGCTAGAAAGCCCTGTTTTCTTGCTAATTCTGGCTAATTAATTTTTCACAAAATAAAAATCAATATTTGACTAATTATGTCATTAATTATGACTCAAAAGGAGCAATGATGAAAGCAATCATCACCAAGCCAATGTGTGTTGTTGGCGATAATAAAAGCACTGTTCGTTTTGAAACTTCAACTCCCAATAATCCATTTGTGGAGATTTCCAATCAAGTCTACGCACGTCTCAAGCGTGCAAATGCTGCTAAACCTTTTGTTGATGTTAAAACAAAAATAAAACCTGACAAGGTAGTTGAACAAATTAAGCAGATAGAACAAGAAGCCGTACAAACATCAACTGAATCAGCAGCTGAGGAAATTCCACTCGAACAACCCAAAACACCTAAAACTTCCAAGCCATCAACACCTACCCCAAAAAAGGCTTAAAAGTTGAAGTTAATCATCCACCAAAAATGGTATCTTCAACAGGCAAAAGATACCTTCACAAGCCTTCAAGCCCCTCGCCTTAATTGGGCTTTGCGTAATGCTCTAAACACTGCAGCAAAACAAGTTGAACGCTTTACTGAAAAGCAAGTTGCTGACATCTCATCAGCCCAAATAAAGGGTATAAGAAAAGGTGTTTATATTAAAGAAAAGGCGACAGCAAAGTTTCTTGAGACAGATATCATTGGTTCTGGAACACCAATACCTCTTAAATTTTTTAAAGCAAAAGAAACAAAACACGGCGTGGCTTACACACTATTTGGAAAGAAAGAAATCTTGCCTCATGGTTTTATTAAGGGTGGGAGTTTTCCAAAGCGCGTTGATTTGAAAATGGGAGGGAATGTGTTTCAAAGAGATGACGGAGATCAATTCCCCATTGCAAAACAAGAAGGACCTTCAATTGCTAAAGTGATGTCCAAGCCAGAGATTGCAAGTGCTATTGTAAAAGAAGCCAATGAAAGACTAATCAAAAACATACAGAGACAACTTAAACGTCAAGAATACGCCGCTAATAAGAAAGGATAGATCATGTTCTCACGCTTTATCTATATGTT
>NZ_JBHIQG010000325.1:0-2594 GCF_042196425.1 Bartonella sp. AD328YNZD
CACGGACAAAGTTTTGGCGCTCTTGTCGTTCTATCTCCTTTTCTCGCAATTCGAGAAGGCTCTTGAGACGGTCCAGACCAACATCATCTTTTAAAGCTCTTTCTAAAATAAGTTCCATAGCTGTAGGTTTGATTTCACAATCGTTTGTTTTATTTACTTCTGTTAGGCTAGTGTTTTGTTCACTCATCTTGATTTCCTCCTATTTGAGCGCAATTCACCCGTGGCGTGAATCACGCATGTTTTGAAAATGGTTGTTTGGTTGTTACAATCCTGTTTCTAGAGACTGTGGTATTATCACCTCCCCGCCCTTAAAGACGAGGAAATGAAATCATATTTTAAACTAAGCAGCTTTTACGACAGATCTTTCTAAGACTTGTTTTGCTTCTTTAATGAGAGCTTTATATTTTCTGTTTTCTTCATCTACTCTGAAGGCATCAAGAAGACGCACATGAATTGGACCTAAAAGATATAAAACTTTTTCACCAGCGTTCATTCCCTCCCAATAGCTTGGCAAATCAAAGCGTGTATCACGATCATAATCAACAGATTGGTTTCTTAGTTTTTTCTCACACTCAATAAAGTAACGACGTGCCTGTCGTCCTTTCTTATTACGTTCAACCATGGAAAGCTCTTTCGCCATATCTAAGGTGAGATGATATTCTACTGCTATAGCATTGTTCGCTTCCATTTTTTTGTGGAAGCGAATAAAATCTTGCCTTTCAAGAAAAGAATAAGCAATGATGCGTTTTTTTATCCAAGTAGAGAAATCTTGTTTGCTTTCCAAAAATGCATGCAACTCACGCGCATTAACGGTTTGAACTGTTTCCTGATCAATTGTTTGTTCTGTAATTTTTATAAGAGTGTTCATAATGAACTCCTATGCAGTTAGATGTTTTTCATTGACATCCAATAAAGGATGCCGGGTGCTGAAAAACACGGTGCATAGTCCGTCGTTACGCTTTCCCCATAAAGAGTATTGTATAGCGTAACTACACCCGACAAAGTCATTATATGCGTGTAACATACAACGAGTCAAAGCCTTTAATATGCGGAAAATAAACTGTTTCGGCAATTCATCCGCTATGCATTTAAGGTGTTTTTCAAGCACCTGATTCGACAGTAGACATACTGATAGTATTTTGTCAAATAAAAAGTTTGAAAATTTACGCAAATAAATCATATCGATTTTATCAGTAAATTCGTATTTCTTTTCCATTATTGCATTCCTTAATTAATGCATGCTTTGTCTTTTAAGCTCTTGAGACAGCGCACCTATTCCTTTTGCTGTGATTTTTGCGCAAGGAATGATTTTTTCTATTCCACTCGCGGTTTGAAGCGTGATGGTTGGACAATCCATAAGTTGCTTTTGGATTTTGTCTTGATACGGTAGCAAATTTCCACCTGCTGCTCGTCTGTAAATCCACCCTTTTTGCTGTAAGAATTGAATGAATTGTTTTGGTTGCATCTCGAGTATTTTAGCGGCTTCTGTAAGACCAAAGAGTCCATCATGGCGCTGTAAGCTTTCAAGAGCCATGGCTTTTGGTGTTAAATCTTCAATGATGGTGTCTTTTTGATCTATTTGACCTTGTAGGTAATTCAAAAAGCCAATCATAGCCTTTGGACTTGAATAGTCGATTTGTAGTGTTACTGCTTGCTTTTCCAACTCTTGCCAACGGTCTATAATCCTAGCACGTAATGTCATGCTGTAACCAGAAACTAAAATGAGGCATTCACGTTTAGGAAGGTTGTAACAGTTTTGGGTCTTACCCTGTTTATCTAAATAGGTGGATCCAAATTTGGATTGACCCCCTTCAGGATATAATTCTCCTAACATTTGTCGAATATCACGCATAATATGCGCATGTTGCTTACCGCATAACTCTGCAATTTCACGACTAGACATCGTTTGAACTGTTGTGTTTTGAAAATTGTTTTCAGATATTGTAATAAAGTTTCGCATCATCACTTCCTAAATTAATGAAAACACAAGTATTGGTATAATATTTTGCCATAGTTTCTATGGCGCTCTGCTTGAGCAATTTTCCTTGCTGCGTGAATTTTGAAGTAATGATTATCTGTTTTATCTGTTTCTATTTCAGATTTTGGACAAATCTTCTGTCTGTTCCATTCTTGTTTTGTAAAAACAAAATCCACGCCTTCTTTTAGATCAAACTTTTCAACACAATCGTTAAACCAAGTGGAAAAATCTTGTTTCAAATGTAAGTGCCTATGCATTACATGGGCTTTGACCATTTGGACATAACCGATTTTGTTGTCTACCTCGTTTTCAGGTATAAGATATCCTTCACTATCTTTATTAGTGTCATGTGTGTTCATGAATTTACTCTAATTAATTATTGATGAATGAAAGGGGGCGCTTTTAAATGCGCCCTTTAGAATTTTTAAATCACATCACAAAGACGTAATTTATTTTGCTCTTCATAGGTCCCGTAGACCTCATCATTATATTTTTCTTCTGCTAACTCAGATAAAAGATCATGGTAAGCATTACTTTCACGTACAAAGTAATGAACCTCACTATCCTCATGGAGATGTTCAATATTTGCTTCTACATATGCGTCTGCAATCTCTTC
>NZ_JBHIQG010000326.1:0-2590 GCF_042196425.1 Bartonella sp. AD328YNZD
TAGTCTTCATATTTGCTCGTAGGCAATCCTTTTGTAGTTTTATTGAGTATGTTGTAAATGTTTGATGCGGTGACTTTACCCAAGCGTGCTTGGAACCATTCTGCTGTTCTTTGTTCCATCTCACACCGCCGTTCTTTGTTCTTGTGGTCCATATTCGATATCTTGGACGTGAATATATTCGGCATCTTGTATAGGCGCCTCTATTTGCTTTTGTTGTAGGAAAGATTGTTCTTTTTCATGCTGTCTCTTTTGCAAAACATCCAAAATCCTTTGTGCTACTTCATCAGGAAGATCTTCAAGCCTGTCGACTTGTGCATAATCAAGCACTTTTTCTTCTTCTGTTTGAGTGATGTTTATTAATTGTTTGATTTGCATAAGCACATCATAAGAAACTAACTTCGTTTGTACGTTATGGTTTGTTTCATTGATACGTTTTGCTTCATCTTCTTCATAAATACCGGAAAGCCCGAAAGCATAGCGAGCACACTGTATAGTAGCTTTATGGCGCAACATACGTGCTGGATATTTTTTCCAAGGTTCACTTTTGTCTTGTTCGCATTCTTTGAGATATTCTGTGACTTCGATAGGGTCTTTAATGCCTTTGAGACGAATAGCACATTTGATAGCAATGAGATTCCCGTCTTTATCGAGTTGATCTTGAAAGGTCATGCCATCAAAGTCAGGATTTGATTTGATGATCTTTATCCACCCATCAATAGAAACAACGGGTATGATACCGCCGCCTTTTTTAGGGAATGCATAGATTTCTTTTGTTAATGGGTTAAGTCCATAAGTATTGGCAACAAAAAGAAAAACGGCAAATTCTGCATCAGTGATGGCATTAGCATTTTTATCTCCAATACAAGTTTTTATGATTGTGGTTCGAAATTCTTCAGCAGAAAATCCATATTTTCCTGCCATTTCTTTTAAAAAAGTAGAATTTGTCATTATTGTTTCCTTGATTTGCGCGCAATTCCCCCGTGGCGTGAATCACGCATGTGTTAAAAGTTGGTTTGTGTTGTTAGAAAGGAACGTCGTCCTCTGTTGAAGAGTCACCGTTCTGGGCGGTCATAGTTTGTTTACAAACTTCTGAATTATCATAAATTCTTACATCGCCATAAATTCTTGAATAGTTATCAATAATTACATTTCCATAAATTTGCGTGTTTCCAAAAATATGACCATTGTATATTTTGACGTTATTATAAATTTTTGCATTGCCAAAAATCTCGGCACAATCAGCAATTTGTGCGTTATCATAAACCTTAGCACTATCGTAAATCTTGGCACAAAAATATGCTTTGGCATCATTATAAATCCAGCAATCGTCTTTTTGACTTAAATTGTCTTCATACTCTACAAAGCCGCCAAGGTCGCCTGCTTTAACATCAGCAAAATCTTTTAATGCACGTATGCGGTAAAGCGTAAGGTATCCATCAAACTCAATTGTCTCATCAGTTAGTTCATATTTTTTCATGGTTACTATTTCTTACGTTCTACGATTAGGGTGGAGCCACTAATTTTACAATTTCCAGCAATGTCTACACGACAGCAAATATATGCTTGATTGTAAATTTTAGCATTTCCGTAAACGTGTACACTTTCCCCTATAACAGAATTCCCATAAATCCGCGCATAGTCAAAAACCTTGGCATTATCTCCAACATCAGCACCACCAACTTCGGCATAATCAAAAACTTGTGCATTTCCAGAAATTTGTGCATTCCCATAAACACGGGCATCATCATAAACTTTGGCATTACCGTAAACCCTTGCATTGCCAAAAATCCAACAGTCTCTCTTATGGCTTAAGTTGCTCTCTTTTTCTATAAAACCGCCTAGGTCACCTTTTTTGACATATCCAAAGTCTCTCAGTGCACGAATACGGTAAAGCGTATGTCCATATTCATTGGTCATTTTATCAGTTAATTCGTATTTTTTTTCCATGGTTTATTGCCTCATGCCCGTTGTGATGATTTTATCATTGATGATCTCTGCGTTTCCATGAATAAATGCATCACCACAGATTTTGGCATTTCCCCCAACTTTTGCTCTGATGGAAATCAATGGACTGTCATAGATTTTAGCATTTCCATAAATTTCAGCTTTTCCACTAATAAATGCACCACCGGAAACTTGTGCATTTTCGTAGATTTGTGCACTGGCAAAAACACGAGCATGTCCAAAAATCTGCGCATTACCAAAAATATTAGTTTCTCCGGTAACAGATGCACTACCAAAAACACATGCATTTTCGTAAATATCAGCAATGTTATAAATATAAGCATCACCATAAACCTTGGCTTTGTCATAAACTCTTGCATAACCATCTACACGAGCATTCCCATAAACATGTGCATCATCAAAAACCTTGGCATAACCATAGACTTTTGCATCATCACCTACCCAGCAATTGCCATCATGACTTAGATTGTCTTCTTTCTCGATATAGCCTCCTAGGTTGCCTTTCTCGACATCACCAAAGTTTCTTAAAGCACGTATACGGTGAAGGATTTTGCCCCCAACTTCGATTGTTTCATCAGTCATTTCGTATTTTTTTTCCATGGTTTGTTTCCTTTAATGCATGCTT
>NZ_JBHIQG010000327.1:0-2590 GCF_042196425.1 Bartonella sp. AD328YNZD
ATTCAGTTAATCGCTTATCATACGGCTGTTTTATTAGGAACAGATGTTGATCAACCCCGTAATTTAGCAAAATCAGTTACGGTTGAATAAAAGTATATTTCTGAATCTTTTGGAGAATAATCAAATGTAAGAAATTGATTTATAATGAAATTTATTTTTTCATTTTTCTCTGTTGAACGAGAATACTGAAGAAAGTTTTTTCTTTCTCAATCTTTACAATAAAACAAAAAATATCTTCTTACCTATCAAAAACAGATCAGTTATGTGAATATAATAGTAAAAAAAGACGCAATATTGCTTCTACTGTTTTAATACAAGAATAATTCAGATTGAGAGAGAAGATAGTGCTGTTGATTTATTATTCCTTCATGAAGCATAAAGATGGTAAGAGACTGCGTAGATCATTTATGGGTAATTCTAAGAGAAAAAACCATATTTGAGCAGAGAGATAGTTAAGTTTTTTATTAGAGGGTCTTTGTTATCCTGCTCGTAAGAGGCGTGTAGCGTCATTGTGTCCGAAAAGATAAAGTAGCAATCGTAAAGCTTGTCCTTGCTCAGAAGAAAGATGAGGATCGCGTTGTAAAAATAAATGAGCATCTTTTCTTGCCATTGATAAAAGATCGCTATGAATTGCAAGGTTTGCTATATGAAATTCAGGGACTCCGGATTGTTTTGTACCTAAAAGCTCTCCTTCGCCTCGTAGGCGCCAATCTTCTTCAGCGATTTCAAAACCATCTTCTGTATTGCGGATAATATTAAGGCGTGTTGCTGCTGTTTTAGTCAGTGGATCTTTATAGAGCAAAATGCAGGAAGATTTTTTATTGCCTCGTCCTACACGTCCACGTAATTGGTGCAATTGAGAAAGACCAAAATGTTCCGCGTGTTCGATGATAATGATCGAAGCATCTGGAATATCTACTCCCACTTCAATGACGGTGGTTGCAACTAAAATACGTGTATTTCCACATTTAAAAGATGCCATAGCGGCTTCTTTTTCTGCTGTAGACATTTTTCCATGGATCATACCAACGTGTGCTCCAAAGCGCTCATAAAGAAATACAAAGCGGTTTTCAATTGAAGTGAGATCAAGAGCTGTCGATTCCTCCACTAAAGGACAAATCCAATAGAGCTTTTCTCCTTTTTCTAATGCAAATGCGATTCGCTCTATAAGTTCATGAAGACGTTTTAAAGAAAGGGTTGCTGTTGTAATGGGGTGTCGCCCAATTGGTTTTTCTGTAATTTTAGAGACATCCATATCACCAAAAGCTGTTAAGACAAGTGTGCGCGGAATGGGCGTGGCGGTCATAACCAGCATATCAGCTTTATTGCCTTTTTCTGTAAGAGCAATACGTTGATGGACACCAAAACGGTGTTGTTCATCGATAATGGTTAAAGCGAGATTATTATAAGTAACGCTGTTTTGTATGAGAGCATGGGTTCCAATGACAATAGAAACTTGACCTGATAAAATATCATTCAAGATATTTGTCCGCATTTTTCCTTTTTCTCGTCCTGTTAAAAGCGTTGTTTGTAATCCGATCTTTTCGGCAAGAGGGGCAATGGTGGCAAAATGTTGCCTAGCCAGCACTTCGGTTGGTGCCATTAAAGCTGATTGTCCTGAATTTTCAGCAATTTGTGCCATTGCCATTAATGCAACGACAGTTTTTCCTGCGCCTACATCACCTTGGAGTAGTCTTAGCATCGGTTCTGGTGAAGCAAGATCATTTGCGATATCTTCTACTGCTTTTTTTTGTCCGGTTGTGAGTTGAAAGGGGAGGATATTGAGTAATTTGTTAGTATAAATTCCTGTTGCTGGTCGAGAAGTGCCAACAAGAGATTTAGTTTTCAAACGCACGAGTCCTAGCGCCAATTGACAAGCAAACAATTCATCATAGGCAAGGCGTTTGCGTGCTGTACTTTCTAAGGATAGATCATCGGGGTTAATGGGCGCATGGATACGGCGTAAAGAAACAGAAAAAGAAGGAAAATTTTGCTGCTTTTTTACATTTTCATCTATCCATTCCGGTAGAAGAGGAATAAAATCAAGAGCGTTTTGTATGGCGCGTCTTAGTGTCTTGGCCGCTAGTCCTGCAGTAGATGGATAAATCGGTTCGATGAGAGGTATCTGATTTGATTGTTCGCTTGGGGCAATATAGTCTGGATGCGCCATTGAAAGCTGTCCATTAAACCATTCAACTTTTCCTGATATAATGACTTTTTTTCCTTCGGGAAGTTGTTTTTTTAGCCAAAGAGGTTGAGCATGAAAAAAGACTAAATTTATTTTTCCTGTTTGATCATGCGCAATAACACGATAGGGAATTCGGTTATGACCACGTGGGGGTGGTTGATGTTGATCGATGACAATTTCAAGCGTAATAGTATCTCCTTCTTTTGCACAAGCAATGCTGGGACGCATTCTGCGGTCTATAACGGAATGGGGCATTAATTTAAGGAGATCAATAAGGGTTGCTTCCCGTTGTGTAGGATTAACATTTAAGAGTTTGGTCAGTAAGCCATAGACTTTAGGTGTAATACCAGAAAGGGTTCGAATAGAGTTGAAAAGAGGGGCAAGAAGACTTGGAGGCATGAG
>NZ_JBHIQG010000328.1:0-2582 GCF_042196425.1 Bartonella sp. AD328YNZD
ACCTTTTTATTGAAAGCTGCCCCTTGGATATCGGGCATCATGCACTGTAACTGCTTAAATTCCTCTTCACTATAATCACGCAATTCACCCGTTTCTAAATCAGGTGCCTTATAATATCGTTCGCTTTCAAACCAACGGCATTCAACGAGTGTGACCATCCGACGACCGTTTTCAACATCAATGCCCTTCTCATCATCGTAAGCTTCAAGATCATTATGATGAATGCCTTCATAGGCAACCCCATCACGCGCCCAATCAGCACTCAGCTCTGTCCAATGGGCTTTGGGAAACATCTGCTTGGCTACTTCCAAGGGCTTGCGGTCTACATACCACATGCGTTGTGCATCGGTTAAATTTGGTTGCACCGCTGCACTATCCCAAACCATTTTTAAAGGATCTAAACGCGTAATAACCGGTTCACCATCTATACTGTTCTCATAATCAAGCCGCGTATCGGTCCACCCCATGCCGCAGATGACAGCGTCTTGGAAAGCATCACTATCTGCATATTCAGCATGTGCCATGTCGCGAAACCATTCCGCTGCTCCTGTAAGCAATTCACTTGGCAATGCCTTGCCTATTTGACGGGGAATGAATTGCACCTCTCGTTTATTGTTACGCTCTGAACCCACAACGGCATTAACCAATGGTGCAATGCGATTAAACGTCATAACGGGGCGGCGTTGCTCTTTTAACGCCGCTAAATCAGCCTCATTCCACTGATCACCATTGTAAAATTGAAAATCCTCCCTTGCATGTTCACGCCATTTGTTCACATGCTCAACATCTTCTTTGTACCAATTCACAAGCTTGCGAAATAAGCCTTCTGTCGACAAATCTGATGCGTTATGTTCTTTTTCTAAATGCTCTTCATCATCCATCATTCTGCCATCCATGACGTGCTCTCATAAGTTTCTCTACCGCTATAAGCTGGTCTCTTCTGTTTCTGCATCGGCTGTTCATACCCCACACACATCAATCCAAAGGCATCTGCACCATGACTGGACCAATCATGCTCGGCGCCTAAACCAATATTACGCTTCTCATCCCATTTCTCATGATACCAATTCAGTGCTTTACGACCCGCTACGGTTGTCTCTTCATTAAACCAAACAGACGGCAAAATACGTCGCACCGCCTCTATACGCATCTTAACCGCCCCTGCTCCCTGATTGGGAACAACCTGTGTTTCAAAGCCCGCATCATTCAAAGCACTCTCAAAACTCACATTGTGCACACGGTCTCTGGTCGCACCATCATGGGGTAACACCATCAACGCCTTCTCATAACCGTTTTGACGCAACCAGCCTACATGCTCTGATAGCGGTTGTCCTTGTGCTTCGTAATAATTAAGCACTCTGATCTCTCTGCCAACAAATTGCACTATCCATATCGCCGTGGCATCTGCCTTGGCGCCTGTCCCCCCAATATCCCAAAAGGCGCGTATCTGCATTAAAGGATCACGCGCAACACGCCCTATCCGCCCCTCTTGCTCGGCTGCCAACATTTCCCTCTGATAATAAGCGCCTTGAACTGCTGTAAGATAAGCCCCCTCCCATATATGCTTATAGGTCTCGGGGCGGTTTCTCAGATCATCAAGCCGCGCTTCATTCAAGATCTTAGGAAACTTCGGATTGTCTGACCAATTGATCTCTACACGCTTAATGGCTTCATTGTCTGAAAAGCGAAACCGCTTCTCAACGGGGGCATTCTCTCGCAACGGGTTCCATGTGACCCATAACTCTGCTCTCCACCCCTCTCCCTCTTCACGCAAAGTCGGTATAAGCGTCTGCCAAGCCGTCTCTGTCACGGGCTCTGCCTCATCAACCCAACAAAGCAAAATACGCCCCATCGATTTAATGCTCGCAATATTACGGTCTAGTCCAGAAAACTGAAAGGCTATACGACCATCTATCGATTTAATCGACGACTCCCCAACCTTGTAATAGTCCTTTAAAAAGTCGTGCGCTTCAATGGCGCGCTTAATCTCCTCCAATGAACTCTCTGCTAGCGAATTCTGAAACTGACGTGCACAAAGAATGGTCCCCGATATCCCCTGCATACCAAATTGATAGCCTTTTAAAGCAGCCATCAAGGCAAATGATCTTGTCTTTCCAGACCCTCGTCCACCCCACGCCGCTCGTACCAAAGCGTCTCCTGTAAAAATAGGAATGAGTTTTGGTACAATCTTAATCTGTCTTGTCGTCATTCATTGTTAAAGGAGCAATTTCTACACGCCCTATGATCTTAATCGCGCCCCCATCTTCACCCGTCACTTGCAAAGGCAACACCTTCCCAAGCAACGCTAAATAAGCAGCGGGGCATTCCATAGCCTGCTTTTCCAAATAAGAGATCAAACCATCCTTGCCAATTTTATTCCCAGCATTCTCAGCAGCCTTAACCACTGCTTCTTTTAAAATGCGCGTCACTTTATTTGGAACGCCTTTGACACGCCCTTGACCTGCCTTTGGTGGTATACGCTTTTTAATCGGTTGTGGAGCCTGTTCTGTATTTTGTGATGTCATAAAATACACCCTCCAGATAATAAAAAACCCCGCATTTGCGGGGATTTTGAACTGTAC
>NZ_JBHIQG010000329.1:0-2540 GCF_042196425.1 Bartonella sp. AD328YNZD
TCAGGGGGGAGTTTTATATTTGCATCGCGATAGGTTGTATAAGCTATGCGACCAAGCTTTTTCATGAGACCAGCAGGGATGGTAGGCGCTTTAAAACCTGCTGCTTTCGCTTTTGCCATGTCACTAAACATTTCACCTTCACCAGTAACGAGCCAATCTAGGGATACTCCACAACGATTTTTATATATTCGCATTATAGATGCAGGGGGTTCTTGCAAACCCGTTTCATAATTACGCATAGTTGTTTCGGGAATATCAAAATGTTTAGCAAATTGCTTACGCTCCGCGAAACCAAGGGTGTGCCGTATTTCACGTAATCGTTTTGCCAGTTCTGTTTTAGGTTCTTTTTCAGGGCGTGCCAAAAAAAATCACTCCAAATGCTTTTTCGGTATTTACAAAAGCCGAATTTGGCATTATATCTCATATTACCGCCCGATATTGAGGGCAGATATTCTACAATTAATCCCACAAAAAACGGATGTGGGAGCATCCGTTTAAAGCAGGAGCGAAAGTTATGACAACCTCACAAAAATGGGATCGCCATAGTATTTTAGCTGAGCTACGCCGCCGTAACATGACCTTGGCGGAGCTCGCGAAAGCGTATCAACTCCCGTCATCCAGTGTTCAACATATCTGGACACGGTCTAACGAGAAAGCCGAACGCGCTATTGCCGATTTTATCGGTTTGCCCGTTGAGCAAGTTTTTAGCGACCGCTACCCCAAAAGTCGCCGTCGTATTTTTAAAGCAGCAAAACATGCCAACACAGATTCGCGTGCGCATTCTGCTTTGCGCGGTAATGCTGCTTGAACTTCGTTACACGGCTTTGCGTTTTTGCGCATTTGCCATGAATTTATTACCATAAGATGAAAAGGTTTATCAATGTCTAAAGATCAATACGAAATAGGCAAGATAAATTGCATAGAGTTGCATCATAGAACAGCCGTTTGGGTAGTTTTGTTTTCCATAGGTGGTAAGCGGATTTTACTAATGGTGGATGGTTATGGTTGCAGCTTATAATTTATGGACGCCCGAGGCAAAAAGAGAAATCTTTAATCCTTATTCAGAAGCTGAACGGTTACAAATGATGCTTTCCTGTTCTTTAAAAGCAGTGAGTGGTGGCTTTCGGCATGTACCGATCCGGTATATTATTGATCCTCAGCATGGATTGTTTGATGCGATATTAGCGCGGCAAATTGCCATTCATATTTTGCATTATCAGTTTGAGGTACCGCGGCGGCGTATTGTTGCCATGCAAGTACGGCAGCAGACTGCTATCTTTCTTGCTTTGCAAGTGATTAATCGGCGTTTAGAAGAACCCGTTTTTGCGAAAGCTTATCGAAGATGGGTGGGTCGTGCGATGGATTTATTCTTTAAAGAGATCAGAAAGGTGGGGGCGTGATGGCACAGTTTCAAAAGCTTGCTCTTGATGTGATTGTGGTGCCGGAGCGTATACGCCCTGTGGATGATGAGCATGCCAAGGCACTTGCGCAATCAATAGTGCGGGAGGGATTGATGAATCCAATTACGGTGCGCCATACGCCCAATGCTAAAGAGGGCAATTACACGCTGATTGCTGGTGCGCATCGGCTGAGGGCTGCTGAGCTTTTAGGCTATAGCGAAATTGATGCTGTTGTGGTGCAGGCGGATAAAGAGAATGCTGCGCTTTTAGAAGTGGCTGAAAACCTGTTTCGCAATGAATTGTCTGTTATTGATCGTGCGCTTTTTGTCCAGACTTACCGCGAATTGTGGGAAAAGAAGTATGGGGAAATTAAGGTTGGTGGGGACGGTAGTAATCAACATAAAGTCAAAAAAGAGCAATTCGGTCAAGTTGACCGAATTGCTCAAAGGGACAGCAATGCAACTTCAGAGCACCATGAAACTGGGTGTGAAGGGGATGAAAAATCAAAGGATCAAGTTGATCCTTTGATCGGTGATGAGAAATTGGGA
The DNA here is from genome assembly GCF_042196425.1 of Bartonella sp. AD328YNZD. Taxonomy (NCBI): domain Bacteria; kingdom Pseudomonadati; phylum Pseudomonadota; class Alphaproteobacteria; order Hyphomicrobiales; family Bartonellaceae; genus Bartonella; species Bartonella sp. AD328YNZD. The sequence continues at coordinate 1,949 of NZ_JBHIQG010000329.1, forward strand.
CAAGTTGATCCTATTTCTAAAATGAGCAATAGTGCAAACATTGCACAATTGCATGATGAAGAGCAATTGGGTAAACATTACCCTTTTGCTGAACATGTGGCAGATCGTATTGGTTTATCGAAACGTGCAGTGCATTATTTAACGAAAATTGCCCAACATCTACAGCCGGAGTTGCGGTCGGTTTTGCGGGGGACGGCATTGGCGGATAATCAAGCGCAATTGTTGAAATTAGCCAAGATGGAGCCGGTTGTGCAACGGCGGGTGGCGATTGCTTTGCAACAGGTTGATGGGGATTTACGGCGGGCTGTTGATTTGGTCAATGGGGTTAATACGCCGCCGCAAATTAATGAACAGGAACGGATTTTTGCTCAGTTATTAGGGGTGTGGCAGAGAGCAGATGCGCAGACAAAGGCGCGGTTTTGCGCTTATCTTGCAAGAGAACGAGGGGAGGTGCTGTCATGAAGAGGCATGGTTCCCAACAGCTTGATTTTTTCCAAAAGCCGGTTTTTCCCTGTCGTGAACCCGTTGCGCAGATTGATTTAGGGCGGTTTCGCTCACGCATTAAGCGTGCGATGGCGCGGGCTTTGAGAGA
>NZ_JBHIQG010000330.1:0-2539 GCF_042196425.1 Bartonella sp. AD328YNZD
TTTAATGTTCCCGATTTTCGAGGAATGTTTTTACGGGGACTTGATAATGAACGCAATTTAGACCCTTGGCGTTCTTTTGCAAGTATACAACCCTGTTCTTTAAAAGCGCATGAACATTTTATAGGTCCCGCGTCATCAGAAGGTCTTTCTTCTCGAAAGAAACGGGATATTTCTTCTACTGAAGCGGGCGTGACAAGGCGCAAGAGAGCTATAGACGAAGAGTGTGTAGGTTTGAGTGGGGATGCTTTGGACAAGTGTAATCAAGAATTTGACCAAATAGCAGGAAGTCCACAGGTAGAGACTCCCTTTTGGTTTACAGAAAAAGACAAGCCGCCGCGTTTACCTTGGTTTATCAGGAGTCCCTTTGCTAATTTTTTATATTATTCAACGCCTATAACAGACGGTCTGAATGACAGAGAGCATCATGAACATCATCTCATGGCAGAGAGGGTTGGTGGTGTTGAAACGCGCCCCGTTAATGTGAGTGTAATTTATGGGATCAAGACATGAGGAGTTGAAATGTCATTAAAACCGTTTGCGATATCAGAGCTTAGCGACCCGTCTCAAGTACGGGTCGTTTTGTATTCGGGGGGAGGTTTTGTGCATGCGCCTCTTCATGGGGTTTTTGATTTACTGAAAGCCGCTTTGAAAACAGAGCTTGATGGTTCACTGAAAGATTTAGAGAAGCGCTTAGAGGCGTTAAGCGAAGAGCTTGAAGATTTGAAAGAGTGTTCATTGGATGAAGCCCTCTGAATGAAGGAATAAAACAGATGAAGATACCCGATCATGAACATGAATATTTGATACCTGTTGCAACGAAAGAGGAAATCAGAGAAGGGACTTCGCAAGACAGCGTTGTTGTTCCGAAGCTTTTAGGGACGGCCTCTTTGTATTCGTATGAAACCTTTGCGCCGTTAGAGCAGGTTGTTAATGCACGTCAAGAAGCAGAAAAAGCCATGTCGCGTGCGAATGGTGCGCAACAGGTTGCAGAAGAATCGAAGAGGGTTTCGGAACAAGCGCTTAGCGAAGTGACGAAAACAGTTCAAACAGCGACAACAGCGCTTACGACGTCTCATGAAGCGAAGGAAGAAGCTAAAGCAGCGACGACAACGGCTAGCCTTGCGAAAGAGACAGCGGATACAGCCAATGGCTTAGCAGAAGAAGCCAAGAATACTTCTGATGCAGCGAAGCGCATGGCAGAAGAGACAAAAGCAGCAGTCGATAGAGCCTCAGGGGAAATCAATAGTACGAAAGGTTCATTGGCTACGGCATTACAACGTTTTGAAGAGGTCAAACAGAGCAGTGAGAATGCTGTTAATTTATCGACCGAAGCCAAGAGGTTAGCCGATGAATCGAAGACCATTGCAACGCGTGCAGAACAAACAGCAAGAGAAGCTTCACAAACAGCAACAGAGACGACGCAAGTAGCAGCGACGGCGGTAGCAACGTGTCATGAAGTTAAGACTGTAGCCATGCAAGCAAGTCTAAAGGCAGATGGAGCCAAACAGGCAGCCGATGATGCCAAGGATATTGCAGAACAAGCAAAAGAGTTATCAGAAGGTGCGACATCTTCTGTTACAGAACTCACAAAAACAGCCTCACAAGTACAAGCGGGAGTAGAGACAGCATTAACAGCTTCAAGAGAAGCCAAATCACAATCAGAGGCAGCTGTAAGCACGTCAGAAGAGGTGAAAGGTTTAGCGGAAAAAGCGAATACGGCATCTACAGAGGCGCAAAAGGCATCAGAACAGGCATTAAGAGAAGCGACTTCTGCGAAAACAACAGCGGGCGGGGCATCTAGTATAGCCAATGATGCGAAAGGGAGTGCTGAGGCAGCTAAAACATTATCAGAAGAAGCAAAACGGTTGGCAGCAGCATCACAGGAGACAGCAGAAACAGCAAAGGCTAAAGCCGAAAGTGTAGAGGCAGTTGCGAATGAAGCAAAATCTACAGCGACTACAGCATTAACAGAAGCAAGAGAAGCTAAGAGTACGGCATCTGAGGCGAAGGGTTTGGCGGAGGAAGCGAAAAGCGCCGTTGATAAGGCGACAGCGAAAGTAGAGCAAGCTGTAAAAGAGGCTAGCGATGCGAAATCTAAAGCAGAAAATTTAGAGACTGTTGCGACTGAAGCGAAATCCACGAGTGAACAAGCAAGTCAAACCGCCTCTAGTGCAAAAAGCTTATCAGAAGAAGCAAAAGAAGAAGCAAGGAGCGCCAAAGCGACAGCCTTAGAAGCCAAAAGTGCGTTGGATAGTGCACAGACGAAAGCCGATCAAGCGCAACAGAGTGCAACAGAAGCAACACGAATAGCCAACGAAGCGAAGGTAGCAGCAGAAGCATCGGTGCGTTCAGGAGAAACGGCAGGTGAAGCGAGTGTGGAGGCGTTGAAGGGTATAGCTACAGCAGCAAAGAGTAAAGCGGAAGCAGCAGAGAAGGTAGCAGAAGAAACGAAAGGTGCTTTGGATGGTCTAAAACAAGTAGCAGGTAGTGCGAAGTCTATAGCCGAAGAGGCAAAGAAGGTAGCTGATGGAGCACAAAA
>NZ_JBHIQG010000331.1:0-2527 GCF_042196425.1 Bartonella sp. AD328YNZD
AGGAGTGCATCTGCGCCTTTATTTGTTATAATTTTCTCTTTCTCGTTATAGGAATAATTACGAGTTGGAGGGAAAAGTTCTAATCCTCTCAATATCTGTACATTGTATTTAACGAGGGATTTCTCAAAGGTGTCTTCAAGTTCTTTTTGCTCAGAAATAGACATGCCAACACCTCCTATGACCACCTTTTTGGTTTGAAATCGTCCCTTGTAGTTTGGATCAACAATTCCGGTCAAGTGTGTTACTTGATTATCCCAAGGACCACAAGCTGTGAGTATTAACAAACAAAATAAAATAAAAAACTTCATCATCATAAACCTTTGATTAATATCAAAAGTCTAATAATGTATTTATAATTCAAATTAAAGATACGATTTGAATTTTTAAATAATTTTTTTAGATTGTTTTGCAAAATTTAAGAAATCCACTCTTAAATAGAATTAGATTTTTTTACATTGCCTTTAAGAGGTTATACCGTAATCTAAAATGGATAGCTTTATTGTTATCAAAAGCTTTGTTTAAAGTGTGTTATGTATATTCATTTTGCTTATAGGTTTTGAAGGTTCCTAAAACTCTCACCCCCCCTCAAAACGTATATTATTGATTGAATTTAGAGGTTGTATTATCAATATGGGTTGTTTTTTAAGATCTGTAAAATCTTAACATATTGAAAAATAACGTTTTTACTTTTTATCGTTTTTTTATCTAAAAGGAGCAACCGTCAAAACTCAAAACCCCTTCAAAACTCATAACTATAATGATCTTGATAGCACTTCTTATGAGTTACAAGCTATCTTTTGAAAGGTTTTAAAGGATCATATGCTTTTCATAAAGCACATTTTAATCACTAACTAAAATCATAAGGTTATCTATTAAAAAGAACTAATCAAAATAACAAAAGCCTATTAAAAGGGATTTTGCTAATCTCTATAATTATCAGTTTCTATTGAGATGTTTTCATAACAGTCTATAAATTACAATTATCCTATTTATCGTTTCTCTTATGAAAATGAAAAATGATGCGGTGGCTATAAAACATATAACAGTTATAAAGAAGGTTTTATAATCATAATACAAATGAATGCGTTGGTTATAAAAACAGTCCCTATAAAAAGCTGTTAAGTTGCAAATGTGTTATAAATTCACAAAAAAATTAAAATTCATTTAGTGAAAAAACTAATAGGTTATAAAGATAAAAATACGCATTATGAGAGCGTTTTTAAATATTATAAATGTATAGATTCAAAACATAACGCAATCGTTTAAGAACGCCCATAATATAGCTTTAAAAGCATATAAATATAAAAGAAGAAATTCATAAGCATATTATATTATTAATACATAACGCATTTAAAAAGTACAAAAAAAATATCAAAAAAGATAAAATATTATTTGACAATAAATACGTATTTTGTTATATAAGTAATCAAGTGATTAACAAACACTGAACATGTAGCGGATAGATTACGATACAATCTTTCCAAAGCTTTTAAAAACTGGCTATCTTTTATGCTTTAATTAGCATATATGATGATTTTGTCGGGTGTGCTTATGCCATACAATACTCTTTATGGGGAAAGCATAGCAACGGACTACATGCCGTGTTTGTTAACGCCCGACGCCCTTAAAGGGTTGTCAATAACAAACATATAAACATGTAGGTTTTAAATATGAAAAATATCTCAAAAAACACCCCCGTTAATAAGAAAAAAATATCCCCAAAATATGAATTTACTAGTGAAATGGATTGCGTAGCTGGTCATTTCTTATATCGCATTCGTGCTTTAAGAGATTTTGGGGATGTTAAAGCTGGCGATCTAGGCGGCTTTATTGAAAAGGAAAGCAACTTATCTCACAAAGGAAATTGCTGGGTGTATGACAAAGCGCGCGTTTTTGAAAATGCAAGGGTTTATGAAAATGCTAAAGTCAAAGGCTTTTTTGTAGACGTTTATGGCGATGCTAAAATTTATGGGAATGCTATTTTTCAAGGCATGGCAATAAATGATTATTGTGAGGTTTATGGCAATGCCCATGTTGAAAACGCCGTGGTTATTGAAGGCAATGTTAAAATTTATGATAACGCCCGTGTAAGTGGCCATGCTCATATTTCTGATATGTCTGTTATTTGTGATAATGCTCATGTCGGTGGCAATGCTAAAATAAGTGATGGTGCTTATATTTGTGATGATTCCTATGTCGTTGATGATGCCGTGGTTTGTGGTTCTTATGTATCTGGTTCTTCTTGTGTTCATAGTGCTGCCTCTTTAACAGAAGAGGATCAAATTCATGATGAAGCAATTCCAAGATTTGGAAGTGAAGATGATTATTACCGTCATGAGTATTATGACGAGGCAATGTAATTAACACTAGGCGCGGCGGGGGCGCCCCTCTTTAAAACATCTCATTTTAAAATTTAAATCTTTTTATAAAGGAATTGTGCCATGCAAAAGAAGTTTGCACTCACAAATGAAACGCGTGTAATTAGTAATCAAATTCTTTATCGCATTAAAGCTTTAAAAGACTTTTC
>NZ_JBHIQG010000332.1:0-2523 GCF_042196425.1 Bartonella sp. AD328YNZD
CTTCACCGCAGAACGTGGGTGTGGTGCTTTTTTTAACGACCGGCGCTGTCGCGTTTCTGCTCGACGCAGACTAGAAGGTTGTGTCATTGCCACAGGCATGCCTCATTTTGGTCGCCCAAATCATGGAACCTATCTTATTGAATTACGTAATGTGATGATGGAAGTTGCTGGATTGCGCCGTTTTGGCGCTGCTGCTCTTGATTTAGCTTATGTTGCTTCTGGCAGAACCGATGGCTTTTGGGAAGATAACTTGCAAATTTGGGATATGGCTGCAGGAATATTGATGGTTCGCAAAACCGGTGGTTTTGTCACCGATAAAGAAGGCGGTAGCGATATATTTCGCAAAAAAAATATCATTGCCGGCAATAAACACATTCGCATTAAACTATAAAAAACCCTCAAAAAAGGCATTTAATTCTTACAGTTTTTTACAAAACCCTTAGAATCTTAAAAAACCACATGAAGAGAGAGTTTTTAATTTTCTTACAGAAAACGATAGAAACTCGCGAATGAGATAGTGACAAAAAACATCACCACGAACAAAAAATGTACTTGCTATAAGCCCCCACAAAAGCAATCCCCAATAGCTTACCTTATTGACGTTTCTGTTATTCAAATTCCCCTGCAAACAAACTGAAAAAGGCAATAAACAAAAAAACATCATAACCAAACGCCCCAAAAAGCAATTATCGCACCTGAGGCAAAAACCTCTCCTACTTCTCTTGAGAGATCACTCTTACACTGCGCGCAAAAAAATTGACTCTAGAAGAGCCCACTCTCTCCTTTTTGGTAAGAACTGCTGTACATTACTCTCACTGCTTATCAATATGTTTCACCACCGCGTGTGATAACAGAGGTTTCAGTAAATTCACCGATTCATACAATTGTTATCAGCTTCTTCTTCTTTTCAGCATTATTCTAAAGTATGTATCAGATAGGCATAAGATTTATAAAAATGCACATTTTTGTTCTCGAGAATTGCTTCTTGAAATTCGCTCACGAACTGTTCTTGATCTTTTTTGATAGCCTCTTCCAGTGCATTTACCTTTTTATCACCAAAAATGATTTTTAATTTTTCTTTTGAATTTCCTATTTTGACAAGCATTTTCCAAAAAATCCATTGATTATCACATTTCTTACTTGACCACTTCATCCATTCTATGACTCCTAATTTATAGGCTTTTTCATATGTTGGAGTCTCTTTAGCAATACGCAACCCCTTTTTCTTTTCTTTATCTTTCTCTCTACAAACCTCCATTGCCCTTTTAACCGTGGAGTAACAACAATCCTTATCAAAGGCCATATATCCTTCTTTTACCGTATCAATAAGCTGCTTATAGTAAATAAAAGTTTTTCTTGCCGCTTTATAAGCACTGGAAATATCATACAATAATGCTAGAAGCTCTCTTTTACGAATGCATAGTAATTTAGCATCTCTAGGCAGACTAAGATACCAACAAGACAGTATCTCTTCTAGCGTTTCATATTCTGTATATCTTCATAATAAATTTCCAAAGACTTTAACTCTTCATAGTATCCTGAAGCCTTTTTTTGTAGTTGCTGTTCATATTCAGCCGTAATCATATTATCAACCATATATAAACACCAATGAAGCGACAACATTGTATGTTTATATCGTTTTTTTTCGTAAGAGGATCTACAAACTTTTGCAAAGTGATCCTATTCTTTCTCATCAATCGCACTGCTTTGAGATAAGTTTTCTTAAAAGTGATTATGAATGCATTTATTTTTTTGATATGTTCATCAGTCAGTTCTTTTGTCAGCGCCTTTTCATGCAAAAACCACGCTTCTCCATATCCTTGCATACAAATATCTTTTACCATCAAAGGCCATTGTCCGCTCGATTCAGAAGATAGCCAATGTTCAGGATTTTTTATCTCCAGTAAATCTCTTTCCCAATGCTTTGCTTCTTCATCCCATTGTTTAATCCATTTTGGCGATATTTTTTGAGTTTTTTTAACAAGCCTTTGTTCCCATTGTGCAATAATATCGTGGTATATCGCGCACTCTCGATCTTTTAGCTGCAGTAATTTCTCAAACTGTTCAAGTTGTTCAATTAATTGCTTTTTATGGCTATTTGCGAACGCCAGCATCAAACTTTCCACAAAATAGGCTATAACTGCCACACTTAACAAAGTCTCCATTGAAAATTCGCAAAACCAAAGCACACCGAGTATGATAATGAATAAAATTGTATCTCCGAATCCTTTCCACACCTTTTTCATAACCTCCACAAAAACCTCTGCCACAACCTCAAAAAGATAGTTTAATATAACCATTCCTATAATAGCGATTGCCCCTATGACTATCAGTAATATGAAGCCCATTACCACTTCGCCCAATTCACTCATTCTTGCCTTCTTTTATTCTCACCAACATTTAACGCAGCTCTTTTATCGATCCCTCGATATTGTGTCATTACGTGTATATCTGATTTGAAAATCACTACATATTATATTTTAATAAAAATAATACACAAAATATAGATATTTTTATTGGTAA
>NZ_JBHIQG010000333.1:0-2519 GCF_042196425.1 Bartonella sp. AD328YNZD
CGTGATGATATATGGACAACACCATCTATTTCTGGAGCATCGTATTGACTACGTCCTTTGGCAACTTTTCCTTGACTTTCATCGATAAGTACTCGGAGTCTTTTTCCAATTTTTTTCTTTAAAAGATGTGTAGAAATTTGTTGTTGTTTTGCCATAAAACGATGCCAGCGGTTTTCTTTCACCTCTTCAGGAATATTTTTTAATCCCAAATCATTTGCGGCAGCTCCTTTTACTTCTTCATATTTAAAGCACCCAGCGCGTTCAATTTTTGCTTCTTCTAGCCATTCTAGAAGTATATTAAAATCTTCATTCGTTTCACCAGGAAAACCAACGATAAATGTTGATCGCAAAGTAAGATCTGGACATATTTTTCGCCATTTTTCAATTCTACGGTTTGTTTTTTCCATAAGTGCGGGACGCTTCATATGACGCAAAACAGTCGGTGATGCATGCTGAAAAGGTATATCCAGATAAGGAAGAATTTTTTTTGCAGCCATAAGTTCGATAACTTCATCAACATGGGGATAAGGATAAACGTAATGCATACGTACCCAAATACCCATATCGCCTAGTTCGCGACAAAGATCAAAGAATTTGGTTTTGATTGTACGATCTTTCCAAGAATTTTCGAGATATTTAAGATCAACACCATAAGCACTCGTATCTTGTGAAATAACCAAAAGTTCTTTTACACCCGCTTGCACGAGTTTTTCAGCTTCACGAAGAACATCGCTGATGGGACGTGAAGTGAGATCACCACGCAAAGTAGGTATGATACAAAAACTACACCGATTAGAGCATCCTTCAGAAATCTTTAAGTAGGCATAATGGCGAGGAGTTAAACGAATACCTTGGGGAGGAACTAAATCAAGAAAAGGATCATGAACAGGGGGAATTGCTGTATGAACAGCTTCTATAACGCTTTCATAAGCTTGCGGTTTTGTAATAGCCAATACATTAGGATATGTTTGGCGAATAGCATCAGGATCAGCACCAAGACACCCTGTTACAATAACTTTTCCATTTTTTTTAAGAGCTTCATCAATATTGGCTAATGATTCTCTCCTTGCCGAGTCAAGAAAACCACAGGTATTCACAATAACGACATCAGCTCCTTGATGTTGACGTGAAATCTCATACCCTTCAGAGCGAAGGCGTGTAATAATTCGCTCAGAATCTACGAGTGCTTTTGGGCATCCGAGAGAGACAAAACTAATACGAGGTGCGACCATAATAATCCTATAATGACTATGAACAATTGAATGACTCTTTTATTGGCTTAAAAAGAAAAAATGTTCTTTATTTTTATACATATGCAATACAATTTGTTACAAATTTATTTGATTTTTTTCTACAATATTTTACGTGATTTTATGCATGCATATGATTTTATCTTATTATACTGTAAAATACCATCGTTAAGAGCGATGATATAAAGCAAACTCCTTAAAACATTCAGTACTTTAGAGCGTGTAATGAATATTTCTAAGCTTACTTATCAAGCCTTGCGTAAGTGAAGCGCGTAAAAGGGAAGGGAAAAAAGAATTCATTCAACAAGAATCTGAATTATTCTCAGATCAGATTGGGGGAGGATGTCTTTTGAGGAGTGAGAAGAAAATCAATTTCTTGTGGCACAATATTAAAAATGTCCAACGGTTTTTTTTACTGTATTTTATTGGCGTATGTATAGCGTAATATAAAATGCGATTATTATTTAATATTATTGTTATTTAATATTTACGAATAAGTCCAGTAAGCTTGCCTTGTATCTCTACACGCTCGGATTTGTATGTACGTACTTCATAGTGAGGATTCGCAGCTTCTAATGCAATAGAGGCTCCTTTGCGTCGATAACGTTTTAATGTTGCCTCTTTTTTATCAATAAACGCGACAATAATTTCACCTGATATTGCTGTATTTTGGCGTTTCACAATGATCGTATCTTTATCAAGGATACCAGCCTCCACCATAGAATTATCTTTAACTTCTAGTGCATAGTGCTCACCTGTATTAACCATATCGTGTGGAAGAGAAAGTGTGCTTGTTTGTTGCAGTATAGCAGAAGCAGGAACGCTCGCAGAAATGCGTCCCATAATGGGAATGGTGGTATTTTTTTTTTCTTCTACTTCAAAATTACTCAAGTTTTTTGATATTTCTCTTTTATTTTTTTCTATCATACTGGGAGAAATCTTACGTGCTAAAGAAAGGTTAAATGTTATTTTCTCAGGGAGTCGAATCACCTCCATTGCACGCGCACGATTGGGCAAACGACGTATAAAACCTCTTTGTTCTAAAGCTATAATAAGCTTATGAATACCAGACTTTGAAGAAAGTTCTAATGCATTTTTCATTTCTTCAAAAGAAGGAGAAACTCCTGTTTCTTTTATATGATTGTGAATAAACAAGAGTAACTCATATTGTTTACATGTCAGCATTCAATGTTCCAATCAAAATAATAAAAAGGAATAAAGTAAAAATACGTGTATACATAATAATTATGCAAGTTTTTTTCGCTAAAT
>NZ_JBHIQG010000334.1:0-2513 GCF_042196425.1 Bartonella sp. AD328YNZD
ATCGTGATTCCAATTGAAACGAAAGGTGTAATTGTAACAATTGCTTTTGAGGAAATACCCGTGACATATGTTTGTGTTACCTGGTTAATTTTATCGAAAAGTTGCGTGAACATAGTGAAGTTCATGGAATTCCTCTTTGACGAATTTTCAACTTTTTATCACTTTGGAACATAGATATATGCTAAACGCTTCATTTTCATTTATACATTACCTAAGTGTTTTCACCGTATGCTAGGCATCTCTTTTTTTTCATGGTTAAAAAATTTCATATCAAGTTCGCGTCTTTTCCTTTTGATAAGTGAGTATTCAGCTTTGCGTAAATGTGCTATCACTTGCATCTTTATAGATTCATTTTGGATCATGGCTAACGAACCATCGATATGTGCTTGAAGATCAGCAATGTCTTTCAGATTTTCTTTTGTTTCAAGTTCATCGAATAACTGTTTGAGGTATTGAAAACGATTTTCTATATGTTGAAAAATGTTAAAAGTTACCGCTTTATCTAAAGCCGATACAAATTCTAAACGAGCAAAAATAGACGCGCCTACTTGATCAAAAGTTCCAGAAATTTTGTTTTCTTCCTCCAATGCCTTTTGATATGATTCCGTTGAAAGCTTATCACTCTTATAGAGCGATTTTGGATCTTGGAGAAAAAAACTAGAAAAGTCTATTTGCTTTGGGTTTGTTTTCTGACTCTTTGTTATAGCCTGATAGGCTTTTTCTATTTGTGAAAGTTGTTCTTTTTTTAACTCAAGCTGTTTTGTTAAAAGCTTAATAATCTCCCCTTTTTTTAATAGATCAATAATCTCCCGATATTCTGCTGATGGATCAGGTTGTGAGTCTATATTTGCAGCTGCATTTGCTGGAGCTAGACTCAGCATTCCCAAAAGGGTAACCATTCCTACTATAATAAATTGCTTTTTCATCTGTCTCCTCGCTTGATTTCGGCAGGGATTGTTTTATTAATAGGCACGCGGTTCCTATCATTGGGCTGTTTTAGCTTTGGTGCTAATGCACAAGCCGATAAAAGGTTTGCAATCAAAATTATAAGAATGATCGACTTCATTTTAACATGACTCTTTTTACTGTTATACACATTCTGATATTTGTTGTCATTATTATAATTTTGACACTAAAGTAAAGTGTATAGTTTACGATAATTTATCTTTTCTTAATTTCATTTTTTAATTTATGAAAATAGCTCAATTTCAGTGCGAATATTTTTTACTTTAGGATTGGATATTCTGGTTGATAAAGTCCTGTGGTAAGAGCTATTGAAGTAATAATACTTATCCGTAGGAAACGGTTTACGAATCCGGAGAGAGGCATATCGATAGCGCCCCGAATGATAAGCCATCCATAGATGATGAAAGCGATCGTGATTCCAATTGAAACGAAAGGTGTAATTGTAACAATTGCTTTTGAGGAAATACCCGTGACATATGTTTGTGTTACCTGGTTAATTTTATCGAAAAGTTGCGTGAACATAGTGAAGTTCATGGAATTCCTCTTTGACGAATTTTCAACTTTTTATCACTTTGGAACATAGATATATGCTAAACGCTTCATTTTCATTTATACATTACCTAAGTGTTTTCACCGTATGCTAGGCATCTCTTTTTTTTCATGATCAAAAATTTTCATATCAAGTTCGCGTCTTTTCCTTTTGATAAGTGAGTATTCAGCGTCACGTAAATGCGCTACCATTTCCATCTTTATAAATTCATTTTGGATCATGGCTAACGAACCATCGATATGTGCTTGAAGATCTGCAGTATCTTTCAGGTTTTCTTTTTTTTGAACTTCATCTAATAGATCTCTGAGGTATTGAAAACGATTTTCTGCATGTTCAAAACTTTTCAAATTCACAACTTTATCTAGAACCGATACAGATTGTAAATGCTCAGAAATAGCTTTGCTCATTTGATCAAAAGTCCCAGAAATTTTGTTTTCTTCCTCCAATATCTTTTGATATGATTCCCTTAAAAGCAGATTCTTCTTATAGAGCGATTTTGGTTCTTGGAGAAAAAAACTAGAAAAGTCTATTTGCTTTGGGTTTGTTTTCTGATTCTTTGTTATAGCTTGATAGGCTTTTTCTATTTGTGAAAGTTGTTCTTTTTTTAACGCAAGTTGTTTTTTAAAGAGCTCAATAATTTCCTCTTTTTTTAATAGCTTAATAAGCTCCAGATATTCTGCTGATAGAGCAGGTTGTGGCGGTGGAGCAGGTGAATTCTGTTTAGTATGTAATTCCGAAAGAATCTGTGCCCTTAAAAGATGTAGCGGCACGCTACTACCTAAATGATTTCTATCAAAATCCTTTGCATGTGCCAAATTTATCGTTCCCAAAAGGGTAATCATTCCTGTTATAATAAATCGCTTTTTCATATATTTGCTCGTTTAATTTCGGCAGGGATTGTTTTATTAATAGGCACGCGGTTCCTATCATTGGGCTGTTTTAGCTTTGGTGCTAATGCACAAGCCGATAAAAGGTTTGCAATCAAAATTATAAGAAT
>NZ_JBHIQG010000335.1:0-2513 GCF_042196425.1 Bartonella sp. AD328YNZD
TTTCCCGAAAATTTAGAAAACACTAGTGAGAATTCTAAGAACACGTGTTGCGAATGTGGAATAAGGGCTGTTTATAGGTTCATTTGAGTTGAATGAATTCAATCATCAAGAAAACATGTTATATTTTTATGCGTTTCGTAGGTTTTGATTTTATATGTTTTTATCTATAAAAAATAGAGATTTCTAGGTTTAGGTCTTATTTATTATGTTAGAGGGTTTCATTTTTTCTTGTATATATGCTGAAGAAGATTATTTAAGCAGTAAAAGTGTTTCTTATTTTATTTTTTAGCATAAAAGATATTTCTTAACATGAAAGAGAGGTGCCTAAGTATTAACGATATAATCAGCCATTGTTTTGGTATTTATTCTGTTCTACCGTAAAAACACTATCGTATTTAGGATTTGGTAATTAGAGTGGTTAGAAGGTGAAATCTGCTAGGTGAGGGGGCGGATTGTTTGCAGATCAGTGAGTGTTAAGAAGCTTCGTCCTTTGAGGTGTGGTAGGTGGAGTCTGTTAGCCAATTACGTAAACTAGAGCGAAATATATGTGGACAGGTTTTTAACCTAACCTCTCTTATATATTGTGATAGGAAATTCACATTGATAAGGACTACGACCGGTTACAGAAAACAGAAATCATTGCGAAAAAACAAGCGTGCTTGTTTTAAAATTTTTAAGGGCATGCAAAATTTCCTGTAGTATCACGCAGACCGTTCGTATTCTCGAGCCAAGAATTGTTCATATATCCTCTTCAATCTGATTTTCACGAATTGATGCAAGATATGGGTACGAACACCTGTAAAAATACGAACACCTGTAAGAATAAGCAGATGCAAAGCCAGTTGTATCATTATTGTTGCTTTGCAGAGTGTTTGATAAAAATCTGGAACATTTTTCCAATTCATTGCCGGTTTATTAATGACTTTATGGCGTTGTTTTTCTAAAAGAGCTTTTGCTGTTACAGCTTTTACTTATCAGATGGGAGTTAAGAGTATTATGTATCTCTGTTGGCGTAATCTTTGAAAGTCGCTATACAGCCTCCTAATTTGAGGAGAATATGAAGCTGTAAAGGTGAAAACCAGTTTCCATTTTTAGCATCATTTTTTAATTCTGCTTTACGACTTCTAAAAGCATCTAGAGTAATGTCTTTTAAATAATAGAGATTACGCATTGCTTCACGCTTTTGTTTCTCTCGTTCTTTAATAAGATCGAAACCCTTATGTAAAACAGAACGCCCCGAACCAAATACACTTTGCTTGTCAATTTACACGCTTGTTTTTAAGAAACCTTTCTTTAAGGTGCCTAAGCTTATTTCATTACAGAGCTCGTGGATGGTATAATGGTAAAGCCCCGATGAATAATATAAAATTTATAGAGCATCTCCATTTTTATACTTCATAAAAGAGCAAGTTGGGCGTCATTAGACACTTTGCCAACTCCCAATGTTGTTACAATTTTGGGCATTTTGGATGGTTTATAAAAGGCATTTTTAGTGCTTTTTTGTACAGTTTCATTCTATACGGTTTTATTTACTTATAATGTGCAAGAGACATGGTTTTGGTTAATAAACAGCTTTGAAATGAGAGAATCCTACGGTACTAAGATCTTTTATCCAAAACGCAAAATAATGAACACTCTTTATAAGTCAATGTGATGCATCTTAAGAAGAGGGATTTTAGATCTGTTCTTTTAGGAATTTTCGCTTTTTGAGGTGCAGAGAAGAGAGCCGGAATATTCAGAGTAGAGCTTACCTTATGGAATCTATGGATATCGTCTTTAGGAGAGGGACATAAGCCACGTAATATGGTTAGCAAAGCTTGTTTAAGAGAAATTTGGTTGTTTACGAACAACTGGAGGTTAAGAATCTTTCTTCGTCCGAAGAAGACGTCGATATGCCACTATATTTTTTATTACCAAATAGAATGTGGTTTATGGATGCTAAATCGAAATGATAATTTATTTCGTATGAGGTTTTCCATATTTGGAGATTGTTTGGTTAAAAAACATATTTATTAATCACTTGAAAATAGCGCTTAGAATTTTTAAACGATAAGTTTTGGTCTTGATGACGATAATTATTTGTGATGATCGAAAGTACCTATTTTACGAAGCTTTCATTGATAGGCGAATCAAAATTTATTCTTTTCTTTTGTTTAAATATTTATTTTGCAGCTATTTTTTCTTTTTTGCATCAAAGATACTTTTTCAAAAGGTAAATGGAAAGAATGATCAAAGGCAAGAGAATAAAGAAAGCCTTATGTATAATTTGGTTTTCTCGTAGAGTTGTTGTCTATTAACTTTTTTCTTTTTTTCTTCATGAAGAGTGTAGAAAATCCATTGGAGAAGTAAAGAGAATAGGAAAAGTTAAAAAAATAGCCGTAACAATTAGTTACGGCTATTTTTGTTTGCTTCATATTACCGAAAGAGGAAGCTCCCCTTAAGCGATTTTTGATTTAGCAAAAATCGGGTCGTAAAAGACTTCAGTGAGTTTTCTATCTTTAAAGAACAACACT
>NZ_JBHIQG010000336.1:0-2505 GCF_042196425.1 Bartonella sp. AD328YNZD
AATATGCTCTAAGAATAACCCTTGCGTGGCGAAAGTCTATGGCGTAGTCGCTATAGATTTTTGCTCCGTGTGTGATGATCAATGCTCTTGTTTATCTCTTGTCAATGCAAGTGCCAATGAAAGTGATGGGTGTAGTTTGACACTAGGCTTTATACTCAGTGGGATTAGGTGGTAATTTGTTGTTTTTATGTATAAAATTTAGCATTCAATGCGCGTTTTGTCAAAATAGATTTTGACATTTAAAATTGTAAAAAAGAGCTAAAAAGAGTGAAAATCAGAAAAAAGTGCATTTTCATGCTAAAAATGAGAGAAGGCTTTGAGAGGTCTTTGACCCCCCTTTGAGAGCCTTTTAAAAACTCTTTGAAAAAAAATTAATTGGTACAAAACCTAGTGTCAAAATATACAAAACTTGATGACAAGCTACAATGGATGTCTATTGTTCCATTGTGATGCTTGGTTGTTCATGTTTAGAAACGACAAGTGTATTAAATGCGATAGGGCTGATAGAAAGGAGAACGTATCCTGTAAAAAATAGGTATGTCTTTAAAATAAAGCTGATAAACGAAATTATTTTTTTTATCTACCTTTTATATGGTGAGAAAAAAGGCTTTAAAAGCGCAAGCATACGCAATTTAGCAGTAAATCCCAAAATAGCTTAACATAGATCGTTTCTCGGAAAAGGGGAAGAAAATCTATCTGCAAAAGCTATGTTAGGTCATGTGACCGGTGAAATAATGTGGTTAGGGCGACAAACAATTATTATTGGTGAAGAGATAGAAATCGATTGGGGGTTGATTTCTAGTTTATTAGAGAATTTTCTTTGTTCTCTCGTAAAATACGATCGTTTGAGGTGTGGTCATATAAAGCGAAGCTTTTTTCAATCTTGGAAAGATATTCCCATTGCGGTAAATCATATAAAGTTTAAGAAACGCCAGCACGATTTTTTGTGCAATGAAATGATAAGTATGTACAACATCTCGGTAATCTCCATGGGAAACTTTACCGGATCAACAGTACGGATATTGTCTTCTGCTTATCCCCAAATCGCAAATATTTCAAAACAACAACGGTGGAGAATGAATGTGGATATGTTTTAGGGAAGGTTGCAAAAAATGGCTAAAAAGTTCTCAAAAAAAATACCAAAAATGACGAAAGGAGCGGTTTCCCACTCCTTCGTTCCTATCTCCCCTTGCGGGGAAGCGGCCACCATTACTGATGCCGTGTATGGCGGTATATGTACGCTTATTTTTTTCAAAAGTCAATAGTGTAAATGCGGTAAATATTTGAGCATTAGAGCTACAACTTTATGAAAATCTTCGCAGGATAATCTTGGAACGGTACGTGAGCAACTTAAACGACTTACAGAAACTGTTGTGACATAATTGCAGATAATCCATGCTTTTTTATTCTCTATGGGAGATTGTATTGGATACGCAGCGGGATTATTGGGTTGTGATTTCGTTGAAAAAGGCAAAACTGTCACATTTCCATATAATTTTGCATTCTTAGAAAGCACTAAAACAGGCCGCTTTTTCCAAAATTCAGGGAGTATTGAATCATGAGGAAAATCGCACCAAAAAACTTGCCTGATGCGTGGTGCCGATTTGATTCGTGGTTTTATATGAGGTGGTTTTTCGTAAGGAGCATTTAAATCCCTTTCTTTTATATGCTCGCGCCATGCATTATGATCATGTTCCATCATAACACATGGTTCTTCAAGTTTGGTTATATCTAAGGAAATAGGTGATAGGGTAGAAGGCGCTGTGTTCTTATCTTCAGCCATAGCAGACCATTTATATTTATTGGTCCCCTCACTTATTATTTTACGGCTTTTCTATCACGAGTTTTTATCAAAATGTTGCCCATAAGTACAGAGAGATGAAACCATAAAATGGATGTCTCTGCTTATTTTTGTCTTTTGAGTACAACGTTAGAGGAGGGATGTTGGTAACTCGTTGGTGTTGGTGGGTTGGTTTGGCGGTGGGTGGTTTTGGGTGGGGATTGGTGACTGGAGGGTTGTTGGTTAGGGGGGAGAAGTGATTGGAGAGAACGAGTGCACGCGGTTTCGTTTCTATTTTATGGTTAGAGTTTTTTATGGACTGAAAGAATTCCTTTTGAAGCGATATAGAGGCTTATAAGGGAGAAAAATAGGCTTGAGACGACATTCCAACCGGCAAATGAGAGAAAAAGAAAGCGTACGGATGCTTCAGAACAAGAAGGGGGATGAATGCTATTTAATTGGTTAAGCAGCTGGTTAATGTCTGAGGTTTTTCTCACTGCGCTTAAACCACAGCTGAGGGGAGCTTCCCAAAAGCCATATTCAACACCCGCATGATAAACGGCTAAAACAAGGCTGATGCACATTAAGACAAAAACACACAAAAATAAAAGTTGTATCCAAGCCGTTGTGCGAAAAAAACATGCCCCAAAACCTGCTAAGAGCAAAAATGGTATGGCACCATAATAGGGAAAACGCTCTATGAGACATAAATCGCAAGGAAGATA
>NZ_JBHIQG010000337.1:0-2495 GCF_042196425.1 Bartonella sp. AD328YNZD
CCTAAATCCCCCGTCTTAACATCATCAAAATCTTTTAAAGCTTTAATGCGATAAAGATTTATAATATTTCGAGTAAGTGCATGTTTGATTTTTTTGATTTCACTGGTTAATTCGTATTTTTGAGACATAGAGATACCCTCACATAATAGATATGTGTTAAACGGTTAGGAAAATTTGATTGGAAAGAAGGCGCCCCCGCCGCGCCCGCGCCATTATTTACGCAGCGTTATTTGCAATAACCTTTACAACGTTATCGCTTTCATAAACCTCACAATTTATGGGAACCCAATATAAATCACTATCTCTTTTTAATCTTGCATTGCCATATACATTACCTCTAATCACGAAATAACCAGAGATTTTCGCATTACCATAAACAGAGCCTTTAATCTTGGCATGGCACCCCACACTAGCACGACCATAAACCTTGCCATAAATCTTTGCAGCACCACTAACAGAAGCATGATCATAAACCTCGGCATTGCCATGAATGCGTGCACTTCCTGATAATTTTGCATTGCCATAAACCCGCGCCTGATGATAAACCCAAGCATTATAAGAAAGATGCGCATTGTCATAAACATGGGCATTTGCATAAACGCGGGCATGGTCACATACATGAGCATTGCCATAAACAAAGCCCATTATAATAGCCTTATTAAAAACCTTGGCATTTTCATAAATATGGGCAGGATTTAAAACAAGAGCATTATCATAAACCCAGCAATTACCATCATGCGATAAGTTATTTTCATTTTCAATAAAGCCGCCTAAAGCCCCAGTTTTGACATCATCAAAGTCTCTTAAAGCTTTAATGCGATAAAGAGTTTTATTATTAAATACACGCGTTTCATTTGTGAGTGCAAACTTTTTTTGCATAGCACAATTCCTTTATAAAAAGATTTAAATTTTAAAATGAGATGTTTTAAAGAGGGGCGCCCCCGCCGCGCCCGCGCGTTATTTACGCAGCATCATTTTCATATTCGCTATCATCGTCATAGTACCATTCACAATCAGCATAATACTCATGACGGTAATAATCATCTTCACTCCCAAATTCTGGATATGCCTCATCCCAAATATGATCATCTGCTGTTAAAGAGGCGGCGCTGTGAACATAAGAATCGCCAGAGATAAGAGCCCCACAAACCACGGCATCATCAAAAACACGCGAGCCATCACAAATATGAGCAGCGCCGCTTATTTTAGCATTGCCCCCGACATGAGCATCATCACAAATAACGGCATCATCACAAATATGAGCATGATCAGTGACGCGGGCGTTATCATAAATTTTAGCATTACCTTCAATTACAACGGCATTGCTAACATGAGCATTGCCATAAAGCTTTGCATTGTCCTTTAATAACATGCCTTCAAAAATAGCATTACCATAAATTTTAGCATTACCACAAACGTCAACAAAAAAGCTTTTTACTTTAGCATTGCCTGAAACCCTTGCATTTTGAAAGACGCGCGCTTTGTCATAAACCCAGCAATTGCCTTTGTGAGATAAGTTACTTTCGTTTTCAATATACCCCCCAAGATCGCCCGCTTTGACATCTCCAAAATCTCTTAAAGCACGTATACGGTATAATATGAGACCAGTCACAAAATCCATTTCGCCAGTAAACTCATACTTTTTGGATATTTTTTTCTTATTAACGGGAGTGTTTTTTACTATAGTTTTCATAGTTTTTTCCTAACGAAATTAAAATTTTTCATTAACAGCCCATAAGGGCGCCGGGTGCTGAAAAACACGGTCGTTAGTCCGCTGTTATGCTTTCCTCATCAAAGAGTATTGTATAGCATAACCACACCCGACATAATCGTTATATGCTAATGGTAGCATAAAAGAAAGTCAGTATTTTAAAGAATGGGAAGGGTTGTTTCGTAACCAATCCGCTAACGATTAAGTGTTTTTCAATCACTTGATTATTTATATAACAAAATACGTATTTATTGTCAAATAATATTTTATCTTTTTTGATATTTTTTTGTATTTTTTAAATGCATTGTGTATTGATAATATCTTATGCCTATTAATTGCTTCTTTTATATTTATATGCTTTTAAAGCTATATTATGGGATTTCTGAAACGATTGCGTTCTTTTTTGAATCTATACATTTATAATATTTAGAAACGCTATCATAATGCATATTTTTAACTTTATAACCTATCAATTTTTTTACTAAATGAATTTAAATTTTTTTTGTGAATTTTGTTTATAACGCATTTATCATTTGCACTATCTTAATAGGCACCGCGCTCTTATAACCAATGCTTTCATTTGCATTATGATTATAAAACCTTGCTGTTTTTATGCATTCTCTATAGCTGTTATATATTTTATAGCCATGGCATCATTTTTTATTTTCATAAGAGAAATGATAAATAGGATAATTGTGATTTATTGCCTGTTATGAAAACATCTCAATAGAAACTGATAATTATAGAGATTAGCAAAATCCCTTTTAATAGACCGTGTCAGTGT
>NZ_JBHIQG010000338.1:0-2490 GCF_042196425.1 Bartonella sp. AD328YNZD
TTCAATATGTTATTGTACAACTGATCTGGCGATGTTGATAGTAGATCGCTAAATATATTGTTCTGGTCATTAAAATAGATAGTTCAATCCGCTTTTATTCTTAGAGCTATGCTGAGATGAAACGCCGATGAGAAATACCACCAGTTAAGGAAATAATAATCGTTAAGATTTGAATTGTTTCAAAATCGCTGTGGTTTTTACATAAGGCTTTGTACTAAGTTGGAAGAGTTGAGATTAGATAAGAATACGCGATAATTCATTGTTCTTATAGTTATTTACCATTCAGTGCGCGTTTTATCAAAATCTATTTTGACACTTAAAATTGCAAAAATCGGAATTTAGGGAAAAATTTAGAACTGATGACCCGTGTCAGCAAAGCTGGGATTTACGAACAGTATTTAAAAGCTTTTAGCATTTATGCTGCCAAAGCGGCTATGGCTTTTGATATGAATGGGGGATTAGATTGGTGAATGCTTTGCCAGATTGCGCAATGTCTTCAAACTAAATCAAGTTCAGATCACAATGAAATTGCGTGTGAAGGAAATAGAAAATCAAAGGTGCACCTTGCACTTTGGGTGGGAGAGAGGAATAGGGATAACTTGACCAAATTGCTTAAACGTTTCTCTCTTTAATAATATATCTGAATAATGTGCTTGGGACATGGAAAAATTTTCAGTCAATTTACTCTAGAAGAGATGAACACATCTTATATACGCTTTTTCTCAAATAATGTGACTCCGGCTCAAGAACTTATCATCTCAAATTGCGACCTTTAAGAGAAAAAAATAAAGACGTATTAAAGAGATTTTAAATGATCTTTGAAAGGTCTTTGAAGATTTTTAAAAAGTCTGTGAAAGCCCAGAAAACCGCCTTTGAAGACCCTTTGAAAAAAACAATCTAAAAGTTCAATTGACTCCAAAATCAACCCAAAATGACAAAAAAAGCAAAAAAGATTTTCACCTATTGATGGTTATCTATTTTTAGAGGCAATATATAATTGTAAATCAAATAGTTATGTAATTTTTCTAATGTAAAAAGATTTTCATATCGATTTTTCATATTTAAAGGGGCATTAAGTCGTATCTTGTGTAGTTACTATGTGTAGTTACTAGATGTGTATTTTCAGCCTCTATTTGACGCTTTAAATGCAGTTTTAAAAGAGGTAAAATAAGCTCGACGTCTTCCGTGTCGTTGATGTCTTGAACAAGCTCTTGCAGTTTTCCATAAAGTTCCGCCGCGCGTTCCGCTATATCTTCAGGAGGGAGTTTTATATTTGCATCGCGATAGGTTGTATAAGCTATGCGACCAAGCTTTTTCATGAGACCAGCAGGAATGGTGGGTGCTTTAAAACCAGCTGCTTTCGCCTTTGCCATGTCACTAAGCATTTCGCCTTCACCTAATGACGGAAACGCATGAAAAAGAGACAGATAAAATAATGGAAAACATAATACGTAAACAAGAAGATTTAATTCAAACACAAAAAGATTTAATGGAAAAAATTAACCGCTTTTGAGACTATTCTCCTCGAGTGGCAGTAAAAAGCTGGGCCAAAAAATAGTTTCAAGTATTTTCTCTGCATGATTTGATGAAGTGTGTTCAATGATAAAGATTGGTGTGCTTACGATATCTGGTTTTAGGTGGCGAACTGTGAAAGAAAATTCTGTTTCTTCAGATGCATCTAAATTAAAAAAATCGAAGATCTCCTGTGTTTTTAAATCTGCTACAAAAAGACTTTTTAAGGGTATATACTTTTCATTTTCTGGTTCTAAATGCATTGGATATCTTCCCAAAAGAGCACCTTTATCAAACGCAAATGGGTTTTCGTTATATAACCGAAAATTATTTATTCTCATTGTTTGCTCTGTAGGATTTTTTATGATGCCATTTACCTCTATGAAGAAGTCTTTGTCATATTTGTATGCTGTTGACTCTTTCATAGTAACCTTCAACTTTGGACCTAAGTCTCGTATTTGTTTTTCTGCCCATAAAATGGAGACGTGCTCTTTTGCGGCTTCAGCTTGTTTTTTTAGCTGTTCTAATTGCCTTTCTATATTGTCTAAATCTTCTTCTCGTTTTTTTGCAGATTTTTCTAAATCTTCTTGGCGGATTTTGTCAGCTTCTTTGCGGTTTTTATTTCTTAAAATAAGAGCCACTAAAAGAGATGCAATAAATGACAAAAAACCTGTAAGAAATATCTTTATCCATTCTTGCATCATAACTCCCCCCACTTTTTTAGAATCGTTGGGAGGTTACTTTTTCAAAAACATTTTTGCAAGACAGGCAATCACAACACGCTCTGTCATAGCGCACGTATAAATACGCAACAGCCTTAAGGGGGGGACTATGATCACTAATTTATATTTAATAAAAAAAGGGGATGCGCATGTCTAATGGTATGCCATGGATAAGATTCCATTTGTATGACTGGATAAGTGGTACAGATGGGATGACGTTGGAACAACGGGGCGTTTATATAACGCTTATTGTACG
>NZ_JBHIQG010000339.1:0-2485 GCF_042196425.1 Bartonella sp. AD328YNZD
TCTGTATTTTGTGATGTCATAAAATACACCCTCCAGATAATAAAAAACCCCGCATTTGCGGGGATTTTGAACTGTACATTTCCCTCTCTAGACACAATACGCCTAAGTACAGTAATGTCATTAAATACGATTTGCTACACTTTGTCAACATAAAAATAACACATATTGATAATTTCAAAGGGAATCAGTTAATGATAATTCCAATAAAACCAATTAAAGAGCAATAAACATGACAATCGTATTAATTATCTTATGTATTCTACTATTACTTCCATTTACTGGAATTATACTGGAAGCTTTATGTGCTATAGTTGGTTACGGTATAGGTGCCGCTATGATTGGAGTCCTTATTTTTCTATTAATAATAGGAGCAAAGTTCTTAGGATTTATATATAGCTTGTGTTTAATAATAGCGTTTATGGCATTAATTGCGATTTGTAACATTAAATCAAACGGAAACACATGGGAAGAAGCAATTTCATACAGCACTGCACTATTTTTACCACTGCTTATCTTATGGTTTATTATATGGTATTTCTCTGATAATCGTGATATGTTGGATATATCATCCGTATTGTTTATTACAGCAATAATATGTTCTATTATTGCGATCCCATTCACATTCAATCCTCCAACGAAAGATATTAAAGGCTATCCTGGATTTCTAATTAAAATGTATTGTGTAATACTTATATTTTTTGCGGGTCTTTGTTGGAGCAAAACGACGGCAATAGTAACGGCAATAGTATCAGTAATAATATTGATTGGCTATTTCATTATGATTGCATATTCAGATAATGATAAACCTGATGAAAAAGATGAAAAAAAAGCTTCTAATGAAAATACTTCCTAATAACATTAAGAACGATACGCAATGAATTCACAAGGTGTGGTAGCATTTGATCTTCTATAACGAGGGACTGTAACGCAGCATGAAGATTATACTGTCTATAGAGGCATTGGGCTTCTTTTAGTGCCTCTTGCATGTTTATAAACTGCTCTGTTGCAAATTCTACCCATTTGTCTCTTGCCTTATCATCAGATGATGACGGCATTTCGTCATAAATTGCATTAGGCAAGCCCTTTGCACAAAGGTAATTATTTCTTATCTGTAAGTACTGTTGCGCGGCATCATATTGCTCTTGAGTAATCACGCCTTGCAAACAAAGACGCCCGATATAGGTACCAGAAAGTGGATTTTTTGCCTCCTGTAGCGTTAAACCGAAGCGCTTTGCACGCATTTCTATTGCCAATTTATCAACGGCTTCACGCGGTGTTTTGCAACGTGATATACGTCCATTTGCTTCTCTTAGCTGCCCTGCTATTTTAGGGCGTCCCCTTTTTTTATTTTTTTTCACTTATGTCCTCAGATGTCTGTTTAATATCTTGCCAAATTCTCTCTGATCTTGACCATGAAATTCGATTTAAAAAGAACAATAAAACCACTAAAATGCATATTACAGCAGCAACACCTAACTTAAGTTTTAAGTGACTTTGATCCCAAGAAAGTTTTAAGAGCAGAATGAAAAGTGTACTCAATAAAGCACCCATCACTATACTGTAATAACTCATTGATGTAGATGACATACAATCTCTTAACAGCTCTATATCATTCTCTGTAAGCATATAAACGGGTTCAGATTCTTCTGTACTAACCCTAGACTTCTTTTTACTATCCATTAAAGCACCTTCTGTTTAAAAAGGAACACTGTCATTCATAACGGTATGGGGCGTATCAAGAGGTCTGTAAATGCTTCTGTCATAAGCAGATGACTGATCTTGATTATCATCATTTTTGCCATCTAAAAGCTTTAACTCGCCTTTGTACGGAGGCAATATGACTTCTGTTACATACCGATCAATACCATTTTTATCTTGCCATTTACGGGTTTGTAGTCGCCCCTCGATATAAACTTTGCTGCCTTTATTGAGATACTGGAGTGCTATTTTTGCAAGATGTGGATTAAACACCACAATGGAATGCCATTCTGTTTTGTCTACTTTCTTATTGGTTGCCTTGTCTGTATAGCTCTCAGACGTTGCCATTCGAAAATTGACCACCTCGATGCCAGATGACATTGTTTTGCTTTCTGGATTTGCACCTAAATGACCAATTAAAATCACTTTATTAAGCATGTTTGTAAGTCCCATTAAATGATGTAAAGATCATAACATATTTTATGTGTTTTTACAATGTTTTCAGTTGTCTAATAACAATTATTTAATGTTTTACATTATGTTATAAATCACTAAAGCGTGTAAAATCGGATTGAAAGGCAAGGGGAACGATTCCTGTCGGACCATGGCGTTGTTTTGCTATAATAACCTCGGCTTTACCCTTGGCTTGCTCCATTGCATCTTGCCACTTGCTATACTCAGCAGTGCCTTCTTTTAGTTCTTCATTTTTGAGATAGTATTCTTCACGATAAACAAACAGAACAATGTCGGCATCTTGCTCGATTGAACCAGATTCACGTAAATCGGA
>NZ_JBHIQG010000340.1:0-2483 GCF_042196425.1 Bartonella sp. AD328YNZD
TTTCCCGAAAATTTAGAAAACACTAGTGAGAATTCTAAGAACACGTGTTGCGAATGTGGAATAAGGGCTGTTTATAGATTAATTTGAGTTGAATGAATTCAATCATCAAAGAAAATATGTTATATTTTTATGTGTTTCGTAGGTTTTGATTTTATATATTTTTATCTATAAAAATAGAGATTTCTAGGTTTAATTCCTATTTTTTATATTACTCAATTTCATTTTTGTTTGCATATATTGCTTAAGAAATTTATTTAGGCAGTAAAGTGCTTTTTTGTTTTATTTTTCAGTATAGAGATATTTCTTAACATGAAGGAGAGGTCTAGAAATATTAATGGTGTAATCAGTTATTGTTTGGGTGTTTATTCTATTGTACTGTAAAATACCCTCATTTGAGGAGCGCTAATTAAAGTGGTTAAAAAGTGGAACCGTTTTAAAGAGGTGTGTCTTAAGGCACCAAAGCCCATTTTGCAGAGCTGACCATGGATGGTATAATGGTAAATCTAATAGAGTACCTCCATCTTCATGCTTATAGAAGAAGCAAGCCAGCACCATCATTATATTAGCCAGCTCGTGGGTGTTGCGACAGCCCTTGGCACTTAAGACGGTTCATAAAAGGCATTTTTAGTTCTTTCTTGTATAGTTTTTACCTATACGCCAGCTCCGCTTGTGAGGTGCAAGCAAGTGATTTTGATTGATTCAACATAAACAGATTTGCAATGAGAGAATCCTACGATATTCGGGATTCTAATTCAATATGAATAACGATAAATTATTTATTATAAATCAATATCTTGTCTAGAAAAGGAGGCGGATTGTTTACAGATTGATGCGGGGTAAGAAGCTTCATCCTTTGAGGTAGTGAGAGCGAGATTCTGCTAGACAATGGTGTAAATTAGAACGCCCCCCAAGCGGGCAGGTACTAAGTCCAGTTTGTTGCATATATTGAGCCATACAATGCGTAGCGAGTGTACCATGACTGGTTGTAGAAAAAATTATTGCCAGATAAAAGGTACGTTTGTTTGGTCACTTTTGGTGCTTCAGATGATAAGGCCACGCGAAATTCTGTTGTAGCATTCCGTCGTCTTTTCATATTCTCGAGCCAAGGATAGAGTCCATATATTCCCATCAATATAATTTTTATAAATATGGCGCAAAGGACGTGTACGAATACTTGTTAGGATAAGAAAACGCAAAGTTAGTTGTGTCATTGTTTTTGTTTTGCAGAGTGTTTGATAAAAAGCAGGCAGCTCTTTCCAATTCATAGCTGGTAAATTTTGCGCTTTATGGTGTTGTTTACCTAAGAGAGCACGTGCTTTTTTGTTGCTTGTAATCAACATTATTCAATCTCAATGCAACAGCGCGTTTGAAACAAAGATTGAGGCAAATGAGAGCTTTATCAGGAATTCCAGCTTGTACATGGCAGATGGAGGAGAGGGTATTGCGTATCTGTGTTGGCGTAGACTCTGAAACTGCTATACAGCCTCATTTGTAGAGAATATAAAGTCGTAAAGGTGCAAATCAATCACAAGCCTTACCATCACTTTTAGTTCAGTTTTACGACTTTCAAAAGCATTTAAAGCAATATTCTTTAATAAAGGTGCTTACTGCTTTACGCTTTTGTTTATTGCATTCTTTAATAAGATCACGTCCCTCATGCAAAACAGAATGTTCCAAATCAAATACACTTGGGTTGCCAGTTCAAGGGCTTTTTTTAGAAACATTTCTTAATGCTTCCAAGTCCATTTTACGACACTACCCGTGAATAGTATAACAATAAAACCATTGAGCTCTCCATCTTTAGGCTTATGAAGGAGTAAGTTGATACCATCACATATTTTGTAAGCACCTAATGTTTGTAATTCAGGCATTTGAGATAATTCATAGGAGGCGTGTTAATCCTTTATTAACAATTTTTATTCCATTTTCTCCCTGCTTGTAACGTGCAAAAGACATGGTTTTGGTTGATTCAAACAGATTTGCAATGAGAGAGCCTATGATATTAAGATCTCTCATCCAACATGCAAAACAATGAACATTCTTTATAAATCAATGTCATGTAGTTTAAAAAGTGGGATTATAGATTTGTGCTTATAGGAATTTTTGCTCTTTGAGATGTAGAGAAGAGAGCAGGAATATTTAGAGTAGCGCTTGCCTGTGTATTTTGTAGACATTGTCTTTTAGGATAGGAAAATGATCAAAGGTTAAGAGAATTGAGAAAGAGTTTCATGTGTGATTTAATTTTTTTGTGAAGTTGTTTTCTCTTAACTTTTTTCTTCTTTTGTTCATTAAAAGTGTAGAAAACGCATTGAAGAAGCAAAGAGAAGAGGGGGATGAAAATAAAAAGCCATAACCAATTGGTTATGGCTTTTTGTCTTGTATAATACTATCGAGAGAAGAATCCCTCTTAAGCGATTTTTGATTTAGCAAAAATCGGGTCGTAAAAGACTTCAGTGAGTTTTCTATCTTTAAAGAACAACACT
>NZ_JBHIQG010000341.1:0-2455 GCF_042196425.1 Bartonella sp. AD328YNZD
AGTTTTAGTCTCTAATTCTTTCCTTTTAGGATTTTATTCCAAATCACAAACAGAAAGAAGAACAGCCTCTCTTTTTTGTTCTCGGAAGATTTTATATTTATGCAATATGATGCTAGACTCTTATTTCTTCAAACAGGCCCACGGTAGTTTGGACTCTCCCGAGTGATAGAAACATCATGCGTATGACTTTCATGGAGTCCTGCATTCGTAATACGAACAAACGTTGCTTTTTCACGAAACTCTACGAGATCTTTTGCCCCAACATACCCCATCGAAGCGCGAAGTCCACCAGCAAGCTGATGTAGAACTGATGCTATAGGACCTTTATAAGCCACCTGCCCCTCCACACCTTCAGGAACCAACTTAAGTTCATCACGAACGTCATCTTGAAAATAGCGATCAGCCGATCCTCGTGCCATAGCACCAACAGATCCCATACCGCGATAGGCTTTAAAAGATCGACCTTGATAAAGATAAACTTCTCCAGGACTTTCTTCTGTACCTGCTAAAAGAGAACCAATCATCGCTGCACAAGCCCCACCCGCTAAAGCTTTAGCAAAATCACCCGAAGCTTTGATCCCACCATCTGCAATTATGGGAATGTCCGCTTTTTCAGCAGCTTCTGCAGCATTCATAATGGCTGCAAGTTGAGGTACTCCGACACCAGCAACTATACGCGTTGTGCAAATAGAGCCAGGACCAATTCCAACTTTTACCGCATCTGCACCACTGTCAATCAATGCCTGCGTTGCTTGAGCAGTCGCCACATTCCCAGCAATAACAGCTGGAGAGGAAGTCATCTTTTTAATTCGTTCAACAGTTTCTAACACACGTTGAGAATGTCCATGTGCTGTATCAATGACCAGAACATCAACGCCTGCGTCAATGAGACGTTCAGCACGCTCAATCCCATCATTCCCAACACTACTAGCCGCTGCAGCACGCAAGCGCCCTTGAGAATCTTTAGCAGCATTCGGATTTAATTTCGCTTTTTCGATATCCTTAACTGTTATCAGTCCGACACAGCGATTCTGTTCATCCACAACTAATAATTTTTCAATACGATGATGGTGTAAAAGATACTTCGCTTCATTGAGTTGAACATTTTCACGCACTGTAATTAAATTTTCATGCGTCATTAATTCATAAATTTTTTGTTTGGGATCCGATGCAAAACGCACATCCCTATTGGTTAAAATGCCAACAAGCCGTCCAGCAGTTTCACCTTTAGCACCATTTTCAACAACCGGAATACCGGAAATACCATGAGAGCGCATCAAAGATTTTGCTTCTTCAAGTGTTGAATCTGGTCCAATTGTGACTGGATTAACAACCATACCAGATTCAAACTTTTTTACTTGGCGAACTTCTTCTGCCTGCTCTGCAGGAGACATATTACGATGAATAACCCCAAGACCACCAGCTTGAGCCATAGCAATTGCCAAACGCGATTCTGTTACCGTATCCATTGCCGCAGAAAGCAATGGCAAATTGAGCTTAATATCCGCTGCAATGCGCGTACTGAGATCCACTTGACTAGGCATAACAAGAGAATGACCGGGTTGTAAAAGTACATCATCAAAAGTTAGTGCCAATGCACCTGTCCCCGTTTCAACAATCTTTGCCATATCAAATTCCTTTTATAATAAAACACCGCAAGAAGCTTTAAACTACAACTGCGGTTCTCATACATGGTAGATTGGCAAAAAATTATGCCATGCTACAAACAAAATGAAAAGAAAAATAAATATTTTTTTTAAGTGTGGTTTATAAAGATTTACAATTGTGATTCAATAGGTAACCAACTTATTATTTTTGCAAATGCGCGACGCCAAAAATTGCTTTCTGGCTCATAGTCAATGCTATATTTTTTTTCATTTTCAATAAAATCCCAATAAATACGATTATTATCACCAAGACGCAGATGATAGCTCATTTCCCCTGTGGTTTCTTCAGAAAACAACAAATCTAATCTTTCTGTAATGGGAGCACATTCAAAAAGAATGCCCATTTCTGTATTTAATGATGCTGATCTTGGATCAAAATTTAAAGATCCAATAAAAGCTGTTTTATGATCAATTAAAAAAGCTTTTGCATGTAAACTTGCCTTACTCGATCGAAACAATCGCAACCCATGAGTATTGCCTTCCGCTTTTAATTCATAAAGATTAACACCACTTTTCAACAATGCCCTACGATACGGGACATAACCACCATGCACTAAAGCTACATCAGTAGCGGCTAAAGAATTTGTCAGAATTTTGACATTAACACCCTTTGAAACCAAATTACTAAAATTCTGCGTGCCAACCTTACCAGGAACAAAATAAGGAGACGTAATCTGAACCGTTTTTTTGGCATTTCCAATAACCTTTGAAAGTGCCTTCATAAGCCAATTACTTGCTTTTTTACGCAATGCTTTTTCTGGAGGATCAGAAAGAACAACAACTTTATC
>NZ_JBHIQG010000342.1:0-2447 GCF_042196425.1 Bartonella sp. AD328YNZD
TTGCTTTTCTTTCTGGAGGACAGTCTGATCAGGAAGCAACAGCGCATTTATCTGCCATGAATTCTTTAGGCTCATTGTCTTGGAAATTGACCTTTTCCTATGGACGCGCATTGCAAGCAGCTGCCTTAAAAGCATGGGCTGGAAAAGATGAAAATATTGCTGTTGCACAGAAAGCCTTTCGTCATCGGGCTCGGATGAATCATCTTGCGGCTTTAGGACAATGGACCAAAGAACAGGAAAAAGCGTGCAATTGAAGCACAAGCTCTGTTTTTAAATGCGGAGAGATTTTTCATGTTTCTGCGTGATTTGGGGTGCCCTCACCATAGATAAAATGGCTGGGGCGTTTTAGGCTTGAAAGCTTCTCAGAAAATTGTTTCCTTGGATATTTTAAAAGTCTTTAATGGGTGCTACCTAAGAGATAAGATTGCAGGAGGGTTGTAGGAAGGGAAGATAATGCTAGGAAATTTGTGAATGCACAGCACTTTAGTATGGTGTCATTCATGAAGTGGGCACTTGCTTTTTGAGTGAAAATCATAAAGCAAATACTGTATTGAAGAGTTTGATAGTGTGGTGTTTTTTCATGTTATCATTACTTATCATCAGCAGAATCCATTTGAGTGTAGTTGCAAAAGTGGATAAGCTGATAGATTGAAGAATTACGATTTCTGAATTGATTAGACATACAGCTTATGAAATTTTTGTGCATCAGGATAGTTTCCTGTTCAATGGGGGTAGACTTTCTATTGACGAACGGATTGAATAACTTTTGCAAAAGAAAATAGATTTGCTCCTCAATAAAACACCTATTTTTTCGTTAAAATGAATAAATTTTTCTTGTATTTTTTGATGATATAATTAAAAATAAATAGCTTCATAGCATCTTGGCTTAAAACGGGGGGAGTTGTGGACGGTATATCTTCTAAAAATAACAGTATATCTTCTAAGAATACAAGCATCAAAAGAAAAAATCGATACGTAGAACAGAGCTTTTCTGCAATTATGATGCGAAAATTGTGCAATATGGTGCGTAGGGTATTCGAAGGGATCTTTACAGTATTTACTTTCACAATTTTTCTTATCCTGTTCAGCATACGTGGACCGGTTCATGCCGTATTAAGCTTCTTTGCAGGTGCGAGTGGAATAACGTGCTTTTTCTTTTTTGTCGGATACTACTTACAACGCCGCGAAGCAACAGCAGATGAGGCCGGTATATCGCTCACATTACTTTTAGCAATTGGTGAAGGCATTTTTTCTATTTGCTCCCTGTATGCTGCGTGGGGTTACGACGCTCTCTTATTCCGTTTAGCACCTCCTGGGTATGTTCTTATTCTCCCTGAATAAATAGGGTGCAATTCGTTTGCATACAAATCAAAATGAGAGGCTGTCTGCCTCTCAAATTCTTCATAATCGCTCTCCAAAATAATGACATCAGACCCGCGTTTTTAATGAAGGGACTAAAAAGCCTTGGGTCCTTAAGCCTCAAGGCAACCCTTTACAAGGGCGGTGCGCCTAACGGCATCCTTGATTAAGACACCCAAACGGCTTATGAACAAACTCTCTTATTAAGCCACATCATCTTTTATTCTTCTCATGCAGCTCTGAAATCATGATATAAGGGGAAAGCTTCTCATCGTGCCTAAATGGTACCTTATCGTGTGTTAAATGGAAAAATGAGAAAAAGCATCTTTATGCAATATAATCCAATTATGATTTTTTGATTTAAACATAAAAGACTTAAAGCCTTCGACAAGACTGATACGATAAAAGGGAGTAAATCGCCTATCCTTAGAAACTAAGACATATTCTCGGTGCTCTTGATATAGTTATATCACCAAATGATTTTTGAATGACTCATCCTTTTGGCTCTATCCGCTAAAAGGTCATTTTGAGGGTTCTTGGTTAATGAATGTAAAGAAAAATTAGCACATAATATTTCGCTTTGCTGGTATAGATGCTGAATGAGTTAATTATCTAGAGGATCACTGAAGAGGGAGCGCTAAAAAATGATGAAAATCCGCTGCACTTCGATGAATTTGTGATTGAAGATATAATCGTAGAACTTGGCTTATCTGTTCTTGAAACAGCTGAATGATTTGAAATGGTTAGGGTGTGTATTTTACACACACTTGGCTCGCTATACAAAAAAATTATGATTTCGTGCAAGCTTTAAAACATAAAGACCCTAAAGATATATCATATTTGCACAATACATTGACTTATAATGATAATTTAGCATTATTTATATTGAATTAGTCGCCCGAATAACGTAAGATTTTCTCATTTCAAATCTGTTTTTCTTGGATCAATCAAAACCATTCCCTTGCACATCACAAGCGGGGCTAGCGTGTGGGTAAAAATATAGAAGAAAAGATTTAAAATCCCTCCTATGACCCCTCTCTAGTGCCAAAGGCTGTCGCAACATCCACGAGCTAGCAAAGAGTGTGATG
>NZ_JBHIQG010000343.1:0-2436 GCF_042196425.1 Bartonella sp. AD328YNZD
TTAATTACTGAGGATGGAGGCTCATGTGCTCCGATTTCATAATTGGCAAGGGTATTGCGTTGTAAATTAAGGCGTTGCGCAAAAATGCCCCGTTCTTCGTTTCCGAGCATTCGTCGTATTTCACGCAATCGTTTTGCCAGTTCTGTTTTAGGTTCTACTTCTGGACGTGCCAAAAAAAATCACCTCTATACAAAATACATTGTTTACAACACAAAATATTTGGTATATACCTCTAATTACAGCCCGATATTGAGGGCATTTATTATACATTTAACCCCACAAAAAACGGATGTAGGAGCGTCCGTTTAAAGCAGGAGCGAAAGTTATGACCACCACACAAGTCTGGGATCGCCATAGTATTTTAGCCGAGCTACGCCGCCGTAATATGACTTTGGCGGAGCTGGCTAAAGCATATCAATTACCGTCATCCAGCGTTCAACACATCTGGACACGCCCCAACGAGAAAGCCGAACGTGCTATTGCCGATTTTATCGGTTTTCCCGTCGAGCAAGTGTTCTACGACCGCTACCCCAAAAGTCGCCGTCGTATTTTTAAAGCAGCAAAACATGCCAATACAGATTCGGCAACACAGTCCGCATTGCGCGGTAATGCTGCTTGAACTTCGTTACACGGCTTTGCGTGTGTCATACGCATTTGCCATGAATTTAAATACCATAAGATGAAAAGGTTTATCAATGTCTAAAGATCAGTACGAAATAGGCAAGATAAATTGCATAGAGTTGCATCATAGAACAGCCGTTTGGGTAGTTTTGTTTTCCATAGGTGGTAAGCGGATTTTACTAATGGTGGATGGTTATGGTTGCAGCTTATAATTTATGGACGCCCGAGGCAAAAAGAGAAATCTTTAATCCTTATTCAGAAGCTGAACGGTTACAAATGATGCTTTCCTGTTCTTTAAAAGCAGTGAGTGGTGGCTTTCGGCATGTACCGATCCGGTATATTATTGATCCTCAGCATGGATTGTTTGATGCGATATTAGCGCGGCAAATTGCCATTCATATTTTGCATTATCAGTTTGAGGTACCGCGGCGGCGTATTGTTGCCATGCAAGTACGGCAGTAGACTGCTATCTTTCTTGCTTTGCAAGTGATTAATCGGCGTTTGGAAGAACCCGTTTTTGCGAAAGCTTATCGAAGATGGGCAGGGCGTGCGATGGATTTATTCTTACTAGAAATGGAAAAGGCGGGGGCGTGATGGCACAGTTTCAAGAGATTGCTTTAGATTTGATTGTTGTTCCCGAACGTATACGCCCTGTAGATGTTGAGCATGCCAAGGCACTTGCACAATCAATGGCGCGGGAGGGATTGATGAATCCGATTACGGTGCGTCATACACCTAATGCTAAAGAGGGTAATTACACGCTTATAGCTGGTGCACATCGGCTGAGGGCTGCTGAGCTTTTAGGCTATAGCGAAATTGATGCGGTTGTGGTGCAGGCGGATAAAGAGAATGCTGCGCTTTTAGAAGTGGCAGAAAACCTCTTTCGCAATGAATTGTCGGTGATTGATCGTGCGCTTTTTGTCCAGGCGACAATTTGAACTCTTACAAAACCGCATTGTGGCTTTGGGGATTAGCATTGGTGAAGTGCTTCTGCCTCCTCTCAACAGTTTGATGGAAAGTGTTGGGGGATTTGTCAATGGTTTGATGGCATGGGCGAATGCCCATCCTGCTTTAACAAGCGCCATTATCAAAACCATTGCTGCCCTTATGGCTTTTAATATTGCTCTGCGTGTGTTGCGTTTTACTATGGCCGGGACACGCCTTGGGCTTCTTCAATTGATGGGCTCTTTTATCAAGATGGGGGCTGTTAGTCGTGGTCTTTCTGCAAGCTGGCGAGGGCTATTGGCTGCAGGGCGCTCATTGGGTTTAATGGCAGCAGGGCTTGGTGGGAGTGCACTGCGTCTTCTTCGCCCAATGACTTTACTTGTGGGGGCTTTACGAGGGATAGCTGTCTCAGGAAGTGCATTTTCTGCCTCGTTTGGCTTTATTGGGACAGTGATCGAAGTGGTTGGGGCAAGTCTTTCCTCTGTTGTGGGGGGTATTTTTACTCCAATAGGGGCGGTCATTGCTGCTGTTGTGGCTGTCATCCTTGCTGCTGGTTTTGCTTTGTGGAAATATTGGGATCGTTTTTCTTCTTTTGTCAAAGGCTTTGCACAGGGGGTATCTCGGGCTTGGGGGCGTGCCTTTGAAGCCGTCATGCGCTTTTTTGGTGCCGATACTACCACCATAACCAAATGGAAAAACATCATTGCTGCTGCTTTCGACTTCTCTTCCCATTGGCAAAAGTTTAAACAAGGACTTTCCTCTGTTGTCGAGTGGTTTGGCAATTTGTGGGAGGGCGTTAAACGAAGCTTTTCCAACTTTTGGCAATGGTTGAAGAGTTTTTTTACACAGGAAAAGCTCTCGGAGAGTGCC
>NZ_JBHIQG010000344.1:0-2421 GCF_042196425.1 Bartonella sp. AD328YNZD
CTACCCCAAATTCTAATCACCGGTGTGGCTTTAGGATAGGGGAGGGTTGGCAAAACGATTGTGATGCCTGCTTTTAAAATGGGTCCATAGTCTGCAAGACCAAAATTTGCTGCATAAACGCGTTCAACAGCAAGGGCTTGTTGACCCTTTGCATAGTATCTCCAGCAAATGGCATCAACCATATCACCTTCTTTTGTTACGTAAAGATCACTCATAGCTCTTCACCATATTCTCTCAACTTTATCGTAAATTCTTGTTTTTTGGGGGACCCGTTATAGTGAAAAATGCTTTGTTTTTCCTCTACAGAAAGGATAACAAACTTGCCTAAAATTTTCCCCTGACCGGTTACAAGGATATGAGGACCATTATGGGCCATTTGTCGCAAATACTCGATTTGTCCGTGACCGCCTTTAAAATCTGGATAGATCACACCGGTTAAAGAAAACTCTGCATTTGCAAGGGCAGGCAATTGAAGCGCTGCTTTGCGCCCCAATCGCCCTTGCTCGACCCATGGAATGCCATAAGACATGTCAAGGGTTTGATAAGCAGCTGTTTCAATGGAAAAGATAAAACCACCCAAAGCTAACATCATGGCGCTTAATCCGAAAGGCTAGAGGCTATAGCCAAGCGTTGCTGCTTGGCATAGCGTTCAAGGGCTTGATTGACTGCGTCTCTGATTTCGTCCTTGAGACCATTGGGGACAGAAATATTTAAATTTGAAATCATCACGCGGGCATCTACTTCTACCGGCTTATGAACGGTAATGGGCTTGGGAGCTTTGAAGGCGCCCACTTTTGCATTTGTAGCCTGCATTTGTCCTGTTTCGACTACGCTTGTATTAAAGCCACTTTTGCGTTTTTCAGGGGGGGTATTTGTAACCACTGCTGTATCCAGCATTCTTTTTGCCCGTGTATTAGTTTCTTCGGTAAAGGTTTTAATGGTCTTCGTTGAAGTTTTGTCTATTGAGACATTAAACCCTAACTTTTCTTTCATCCAATTAGGCATCCAACTGGTTAATTTACTCATCATGCCGCTAAGCCATTCAGACAGAGCATTCCATTTGCTTTTGATGCCCTCCCAAAGCCCATTAATAAGATTGGAACCTACTTCCATTAAATCGACACCAAACAGCCATTCAATGAGTTCATTGATTTTTTTCGAAATCCAAGAGAGTGGTGAAAAGTTTTTAAAGAACGTCAAGAGGTTATTGAAAACATTACTACATAAGCTGTAAAAAGAATCCCATAACTTGCTTATAAAGCTTATGACTGTATCCCAATGTTTGTAGAGCAGATATCCGGCAGCAACAAGAGCTGCAATACCAGCCATTATCCAGCCTATGGGGGTTGTCATGATGGCAATACCAAGCGATATAAAAGCAGAACCAACGGCGGTTATTGCTGGAATAAGTGACGCTACAAGAACTGCCCCAACCGCGGCTAAAGATGCTGCTACCCAACCATTGAGTTTGTCCCAATATTGATAGAGGACAAAGAGCGCTGCAATGCCACCCATTAACCAGCCTATGGGGGTCGTCATAATTGTGATACCAAGGCTAACAAACGCTGTTCCCACGGCTGCTAATGCGGCAATGAGTGGACCAAAAATGAAGGAACCAAGAGCTACAAGCCCCACCTTAAAGAGGGTTATTTCACCAATCAATGGCTCTAGCCATTGGAACCAGCCTTTAATCCTCTCTGTGAGATCACTGATGCTTTTTCTTAAATCAGAGGTAGGATTAAGCAAATCATTAAGGACTTTTTTTAAGGTTTTTGCCCAGCTCGCAACGGTTGTTTGAATGAGATCACGGTTTTCATCAATCAACTTTGAAAAACCGTCAATCATATCATTGATGACGGGCATAAAACGGGCGCCAATAAAGCTCGCGATACCGCCTATTTTTTTCTTAAAAGCACCAAGCTTATCACTCAAATCTGCTGCATAGCGTGCAACATCGGCGCCTATGAGCCATTTTCCTTTCCGCGCCTTTGCAAACAGTTCTTTGATAGGCGCCATGCCTTGTGCAAGCATGGTCGCCATTTCTTTACCATCACCCCCAAACAGCAGAGCGGCAATATGCTGTCTTTGTGCTTGGCTTTTCATCTTACTCATCTTGTCGGTAATTTCTTCTAACAAGACAGAAGTGGATTTGAGTTTTCCAGAAGTGTTTTTGACAGAAATGCCAAGTGCTTCAAAGCCCATCATGCCTCTTTTTTGTCCAGCATAGGCTTGTGCCGAACGCCTATTTAAAACCGCTAAGGATTGTTGAAAAAGTTCGGCAGAAGTGCCTGAATTATCGGCTGCATCACCCCATAATTGAAGTGCCGTAACACTCATATTTAAATGGTGTGATGCGTGATAAAGACTATCTCCCAGATGCATGGTTTTCATGGTGAGGGCGGTCACACTTGCCACAAGACC
>NZ_JBHIQG010000345.1:0-2414 GCF_042196425.1 Bartonella sp. AD328YNZD
CATCACTCTTCTTATGAAGAGGATAAAAGGTAAGCGAGAGATTCTCTGTTGGTATTGGAAAAAAGTGATATGCTCTTATTCATTTTTGCAGCATTTTTTCTGGCTTTTCTGGCAAGTGTTCTTTTTCTTTCACTCCGTTTTGACGATAGGATAAAGAAAGAAGGAAAAGTTCAAACCATGGATGGTGATAGAAGCCATAGGCATACGATTGAGTGTAACAAGCTTTATATGCATTATAAAAAAAGGAATATTCTTAAGGCCTTAAGTGTTTTATTTGTTCTTCTCATCACATGGAGTATTTATGGGCTGACAGGTAATCCGGAAGTGAAAAGCTATTTTTTTAGCGAATTAATGGATAAAGATCCTAAAATTCTAAGTCAGCAAGAAAAGCTTGTTCGCTTACAAGTGCTGTTTTTCCGATCACCTCGTGATGGCAAGCTCGCAGATGCGTTAGCGGTAGGCTATCTTGAAGAGCGCCATTTTCAAGAGGCGGTCAATGCTTATTTAGATGCACTTCGTTTGAATGGAGAGACAGCTCCAAGGCTTGTAGGATATGGTTTAGCATTGGTTGGTTATGAAGGAGGCATGATAACGCAAGAAGCACAAAATGCTTTTCAAAAAGCAGCGGATTTAGCGCCAACAGATTTTTATCCACGTTTATTGTTGGCTGATGCATTGCATCAAGCAGGAAAAACTGCGCAGGCAGTGCAATTTTTACAAAGCTTTCTTGACACAATGCCTGAAAATTTTTCAGGACGATCACGTGTTGAAAAAATGATGATTCAGTTACGTGATTTATCGAGTGGGCCATACAAAGAAAAGGAATAGGCGTCAATTGAGATGAGAAAATAAAAGAGAAAAGCTGTTTAGGAAGATAAAAGAGGGGGGCATTCTAGAAGAGAAAGGTATGTGTAGAGACGATTAAAGAACAGAAATGAAGAATGGAAAGAGCGCAATATAAGTGGTTATATATTAAATAAAAATTGGTGAAAAAAGTAAGAAAGCTATTGGTAAGCTTATTAGCAAAGGTGAGAGATTGGATAAAAAGTTGCACCTATGTAGAAGATGTGCAAAGCTCTTAAAAAATAAAATATTGATACTTAATTATAACGTATTTAAAATTTTTTCGCAGAGTGTCTATGAACAATCAATCTTTAAAAAGTTCTACTTCGTTGAAGGTTATTTTAGAGCAGCGAAAAAAAAAGCGCTTACTGATCATATTATTATGTTGTTTGGTTATGACAATTGCAGCAAGTCTCATAGTGTATGCAATGCGTCATGCGGTCAGTTTTTTTAGAATGCCCTCTGAAATTACAAGAGAAGATATTTTAACGGGGCGCCCTTTGCGTTTGGGTGGCTTTGTTGAAAAGGGAACTGTTCAATATGTTGGAGAGAGAGGCGTTGTTTTTTTTGTAACGGATAACAAAAAACATGAGAAAGTAGTTTTCAATGGTGCCTTACCGGATCTTTTTCGTGAAGGTCAGGGGGTGATCGTAGAAGGGCATTTCGATAAACAGGGCTTTTTTATTGGGATGCGTATTTTAGCAAAACATGATGAAACTTATATGCCTAAAGAAACAGCTGATCGTTTGAAAAAACATTACATTATGGAGAAATAATTCGATTGTGCTTGTCGAACTGGGTCATATTTTTTTAGCTGCAGCATTTTCAGTAAGCTTATTAGGGGCATTTTTACCTGCTTTAGGTTTTTGGTGGAGAGAGCGTTTGTTAATGCAAACAGTTGTTCCTCTAACATATATCACTTTTACATTACTGCTTTTATCTTTTTTAGTGATAATTTATGCTTATGTCGTATCTGATTTTTCTGTTTTGAACGTTGTTGAGAATTCTCATTCAGAAAAACCGATGCTCTATAAAATTACAGGTGTTTGGGGCAACCACGAAGGCTCTATGTTGTTATGGGTTTTAAGTCTTGCTTTTTTTAGTGCATTGATGGCTTTTTTTAACCAACATTTGCCAGAAGATTTTAAGACGCTTGTTTTAATTTGCCAAAGTTGGATTACAACTGCTTTTCTTTTATTTATTCTTTTTGTATCCAATCCATTTTTACGCGTAAATCCACCAGCATTGCAGGGAAATGGTCTCAATCCTCTTTTACAAGATATCGCATTAGCAATTCATCCACCGCTACTTTACTTAGGGTATGTCGGTTTTTCACTTTGTTTTTCTTTTGCCGTTGCGGCATTGATTATGGGACATGTTGATAGAATTTGGGCGCGTGGGATTCGTCCGTGGCTTTTACTTTCTTGGTGTTTTTTGACATTGGGTATTATGGTTGGCTCTTATTGGGCTTATTATGAGCTAGGATGGGGGGGCTACTGGTTTTGGGATCCTGTTGAAAATGTTTCGTTTATGCCTTGGCTTTCAGGAACAGCTCTTTTACATTCTATTCT
>NZ_JBHIQG010000346.1:0-2412 GCF_042196425.1 Bartonella sp. AD328YNZD
TTAGCTGGATGAAGAATATTATTGGTTGACATCATTAAAACACGGGCTTCAAGCTGTGCTTCAAGAGAAAGCGGAACATGAACCGCCATCTGATCTCCATCAAAATCTGCATTAAAAGCAGTGCACACCAGCGGATGAAGCTGGATAGCTTTCCCTTCAATCAAGATAGGTTCAAAAGCCTGAATCCCCAAGCGGTGCAATGTTGGTGCACGATTGAGCAAAACAGGGTGTTCACGAATAACCTCATCCAAGATATCCCAAACTTCTGGATGTTCTTTTTCAACAAGCTTCTTTGCCTGCTTTACCGTTGATGAATAGCCTTTTGCATCAAGCCGCGCATAAATAAAAGGCTTAAATAATTCAAGAGCCATTTTTTTGGGAAGACCACATTGATGCAATTTTAATTCAGGACCCGTCACGATAACAGAACGCCCCGAGTAATCAACACGCTTCCCAAGTAAGTTCTGACGAAAACGTCCTTGCTTGCCCTTCAACATATCTGATAAAGACTTAAGAGGACGTTTATTGGCTCCAGTAATCACACGCCCACGCCGTCCATTATCAAACAATGCATCAACAGCTTCTTGTACCATACGCTTTTCATTGCGCACGATAATTCCAGGAGCACGCAATTCAATCAGCCGTTTCAAGCGGTTATTACGATTAATAACACGCCGATAAAGATCATTCAGATCTGATGTCGCAAAACGCCCACCATCAAGCGGAACCAATGGACGCAAATCCGGTGGAATAACCGGAATTGTTTTCATAATCATCCACTCTGGCTTATTTCCAGATTCAAGAAAATTTTCAACGATTTTAAGTCGTTTAATCAATTTTTTCTGCTTTAACTCTGAAGTTGTTTCAGCTAATTCAAGACGCAAATCATTAGCGATTTTATCTAACTCCATACTAGCTAAAAGCTCGTAAATAGCTTCAGCGCCAATCATAGCTGTAAACTGATCTTCTCCAAATTCATCAATAGCAAGCATATATTCTTCTTCAGAAAGAAGCTGATGGAGCTTAAGAGACGTCAATCCTGGTTCGGTTACAATATAATTCTCAAAATAAAGAACCCGTTCAATATCTTTTAAAGTTAAATCTAAAAGTGTAGAAATACGACCTGGTAATGATTTAAGAAACCATATATGCGCAACGGGTGCCGCAAGTTCAATATGCCCCATACGCTCACGACGTACGCGGGAAAGAGTGACCTCTACACCACACTTTTCACAAATAATGCCCTTATACTTCATGCGTTTATATTTGCCACATAGACATTCATAGTCCTTAATAGGGCCAAATATACGTGCACAAAAAAGACCATCACGCTCTGGTTTAAACGTCCGATAATTAATCGTCTCAGGCTTCTTAATCTCACCATACGACCAGGACAAAATTTTCTCAGGACTCGCAATAGAAATACGAATAGAGTCAAATGTCTGCGCTGGCGCTTGAGGATTGAAAAGATTCATGACCTCGTGGTTCATGCTGTTCTCCTTCAAAGATTCTTAGAACCTGTTGTAATATCTCATTTATTTTATAACAGATCTTCTTTAAAATACATTTACTTTTAAAAACAACCTGTATAGCCTTAATAAGGTTATTGAGCCTCTTAAAGTAATAAGAGCGCAGCCTTTTTCTAGTGCGCTCCTTGAATTATTATTCTGTCGTATCAGACAATGCCCGCTGTGCAATAAGTTCACGCGCATCATCAAGCTCCACATTAAGAGCAAGTGAGCGCATTTCTTTTACCAACACATTAAAGCTTTCGGGTATACCTGCCTCAAATGTATCATCACCACGCACAATTGCCTCATAGACTTTTGTTCGACCAGCCACATCATCTGATTTTACTGTTAGCATCTCCTGCAAAGTGTATGCAGCACCATAAGCTTCAAGTGCCCAAACCTCCATTTCACCAAAACGCTGACCACCAAATTGTGCCTTACCTCCTAATGGCTGCTGCGTAACAAGTGAATAGGGACCAATAGAACGTGCATGAATCTTATCATCAACAAGGTGATGCAATTTCAACATGTAAATATATCCCACCGTTACTGGACGATCAAAAGGCTCCCCAGTACGACCATCATAAAGCGTAACCTGCCCTGAACTATCTAATCCTGCGTCTTCCAGCATCATGTTAATATCAGACTCATGTGCTCCATCAAAAACAGGCGTTGCAATTGAAACCCCTTTCTTCATCTGTAAAGCCAATTTGTAAAGGCTTTCATTATCATACTGACGAACTGGTTCATTATGATTATCATCAGGCATAAGATTTTCAATACGCTGACGCAAAGGAAGTATATCCCCAGTTTCTTGATATAACTCTAACAAATCGCCAATCTTCTTGCCCATCCCGGCACATGCCCAACCAAGGTGCGTCTCAAGAATTTGTCCAACATT
>NZ_JBHIQG010000347.1:0-2395 GCF_042196425.1 Bartonella sp. AD328YNZD
AAAAGCCCTTGTTGGGTATAAACCGTAGAAGAAAGTGTGAAATCGTAATGAGGAGCGAGATTCCAGAAATAAGAATTCTTTATCCCCATGCCGAGATCATTGGTATAAAAAAAATGAGGAGTAAGCAGACCGCTAGCACGCCTGACAGTTGGATCATAGATCTCAAAATTTGGAAATTTTATAATCGGTACACCAAAAACTTCAAAACTGCTATTTTCAAACCGAATTTTTTTGACGCTATTATTCCATATGATCTTTCTTGCTTTAATTTTCCATAAGACGTCTCGATCTGGTTTATAAGAGCAAGGTTCACAGGCTGTATAGGTTGCATTTTCAAAGACTGTTATGTGATTGTGTTTGCGTGTAGCATTTTGGGCTGAAAAGTGAACATTGTTGGCTGTATCAATACGTAAGGCGTTTACAAAACCCTCGCCAAGATCTTTGGTCATATCAATTTGGTTGGAATAAATTTTATTACCATCCTTTTGAGTAATTTCAACGTTCCCTTGTGCTATAAGCCGTCCTGTTTTTTGATTGTAAATAATTTTTTGAGCGACAACTTTATTGCCATCATATTCGATTTGGACATTACCGTGTGCAGAAACAGTGTTTTCATCACGATTGTAGATGAGT
The DNA here is from genome assembly GCF_042196425.1 of Bartonella sp. AD328YNZD. NCBI lineage: Bacteria > Pseudomonadati > Pseudomonadota > Alphaproteobacteria > Hyphomicrobiales > Bartonellaceae > Bartonella > Bartonella sp. AD328YNZD. The sequence continues at coordinate 634 of NZ_JBHIQG010000347.1, forward strand.
TCATCCGCAGAGAGCAAAAGAGGAGGTTCCGGATTTTGAATGCGACTTTGAGAAGGAGATTGAAGGCTTTGAGCGTGCGCACAATAAGACAAAGCACCTCCTAAAATAACCCCCACAATACTTTTAAAAGCGAGAGCACTTAATTTTGTTAAAATAGTTTTTTTAAGTGTTAATGCCTTCACTTAGCCATCCTCTTTATGAAGCAAAAAAGAGATTCCTAAGAATAACGCAATAACAACGGGTGTCCAAGCTGCAATAATTGGTGGAATATATCCAGCATTACCAAAAGCTTGGACAAGTACGGAAATAACATAAAGCATAAACCCAGCTATCACGCCACCAAGAATCAACATTCTAGATTGCCCAAAACGTGTAAAATTTAAAGATACAGTTGCTGCAATGAGGGTCATTGCCACAAGCAATGCCGGTAATGCAATCAAAGATTGGAAATACATATCAAAATTATGAGCAGAATAGCCAAATGAACGTGCAATCATAATTTTTTGGGGCAATTGGTAAAATGGAATAGTTGCGGGATTCACTAAACGTTCCGTTAAAAATTCAGGTTTTAGATTGGTTTTTATTTGCAACATGGTAAATTTTTCAGGAGGATGCCCTATTTTATAGATTGTTCCATTTGTTAATAGCCAAAATCCATTAGTCAAAGTTGCTTTTGGGGCATTAATCCAATTTTTAACGGTTGCATTATCATTGTATTGTACAAAGGTTGCATCGAGAAGAGAAAGTCCTTGATCGGAGATAGATTTAGCACCAATGGTTGTTCTGCCTAAATTTGTACGTTGTGTTAACCAGTGGATACTTGTATTGTGAAGAGGTGTTAGTACATTGTGATTGCGCCATTCAGTCATCTTTTTTTCTGCTTGAGAAAATCCCCATGCAGCAAGTGGATTAATAAGAAGAATTGAAAATAATCCTAAAAGAAAAGCTCCAAAACAAGCTGGCATAAGAAATTGCCATGCAGAAACACCGATTGAACGAGTCACCACAAGTTCAAGTTTTTTGTTGAGCGAGATAAGCGTTGCCATTGCAGAAAAGAGTGCAATGAAAGGGATAAGTTGTTGCATGATAAAAGGGATGCGTAAAACAGAGAGGAAAAATGCATCTTTTGCTGTATAATGCGCAAGGGAAGATAGCCTACCGGAATTCTCTGTGAAATCGATTAAAAGAGCAAGAACAAAAATGCTTCCCCAGAAATAACAAGTTATTTTAAGATAACGTATAAAAAAATATCGTCCAAGTGTCCACCCAATCATGATATTTTATCCGAGGAATCTTGAGATTTTCGATGTTCAAATTTGTTCATTATTTTTTGAAAAGCGATTTGAAGTATCTCATTAACTTTTGTGGGAAGCCCAATTTTATGATTCGTTAAAAGCATAAAAAAGACAAATGCACTTGTTCCTATAGGTATAATATAAAGGAAAGGAACGTATGCAAGATCGCTTTTTGCTTTTTCTGCGAAAAAATATCCTATCCAATATACCAGAAAAGAGAGGGCAATTGCCGAGAGATTTGCGGAATGACGAGCTTGTCGATGGGAGCGTACATCCCCTGCCGCTGCTAATGCAATAAGTGAAAAAACAATAGGGTAGAGCCATTGTGTTAATCTGCGGTGAAATTCAGCTTTATATTGGAGTGGTTTTCGTTGATAGTAGGGATCTTTTGGGTCAGGGTTTTGTAAATAAGAAAGAGACCGATCTTTTGGATAAAGAGTAGGTGTTTTATCACTGGGGATAAACTC
>NZ_JBHIQG010000348.1:0-2378 GCF_042196425.1 Bartonella sp. AD328YNZD
GAGGAAATCCCCAGCCAGGCCAGACAATCTAGGGGACCCACGCGGGGGGGGGGGAGGAGGTTCCCCGATTGTCCTCTCACATCAACCACTAAGATAGCCGATGTAATATCCTTGCTATGGAATAAAATGCTTTAAACAACAAGAAATTCTTATCATCTTCTACGCAAAAAAGCATAAAAGAATTATAAATTATTTAAAAATGACGATATTTAGGCAAAAAAAATTTAAATTGACCCAATTTGAAGCAATTTTATTCCAAAAAAACATCAATCAGAATCTACGACTATTGTAATTTTTATAATAATTTTTTTCATAACTCTGATGATCATCATTAAAAAACAAGCAATTTGTATATATTCACCCTATAAAAAGCAAAGTCCATACAAGCAGAATCACTTGTCCAACAGCGATCATCACAAAAAGAAAAAAACGTAGACTTTTAAAACTGATACAATAACAGCAAAAAATATCTGCTTAAAAGAAGATATGGATTGTTTAAATAAAGACAATAAATTAGCTAAACCAAATCTTATCTATCTTCATAAAAAATTCTACAAATGATCCTTTAAAATATTGTCAAACTCCTTACGCAACAACATCAATGAAAAATTTAAACAGCTGCTTTTACGAAAAAATAAGAACGCTAAAGGTATTTTTTCGAATCATACCCTATGATCATTCTAAGTAGCGATAAATTATTTTTCACTAGCCAACAGACTCCAACGCATTTTAATATAACAAATAAAGATCCGTGCAAACATTTTCTCTTAATTTCTATCACTTAAACTAATCCGTAAAAGAATAAACACAGCAGTTTTTATGCTCAAAAATTGTTACACTCTATTTTTTAACGTAAATAATCCATTGATTTGCAATCATAACACATCATTTTACAACTTACTTGAGAGATCTGAATAGCGTAAGTCCTCTTATTTCAAATCTTCTTATATTGAATCAATAAAAAGCATTCATCTGCATATCACAAGCCAAAAGAAGCATGTGAATACCACTAAAAGGTGAAGATACCTCCAATGAGCCATTTGAAAATAAGATCTGCAGCAACATGAGAAACTGGAAAACAAAATGGTAAAGCCGGCTTACAACTTTTACTTAAACTAAAAATGGTAGTACTCTATGAATTTTATACTATATTCTCCATGAGCTGCATCTAAAATGAACGCGAAAACATAAAAAGAAAGAAGAAAACCACTTTTAGCAAGAAAAATGGACTTATTTAATAATCCTCATTGCTTCTAATGATAAAGATACGCGAAACTATGCCATAATATCACTCTTTTCTTTACATAGCCTCTGCAGAAGCTATCTTAATTTGACTTTATGAATATAACATAAAGGATCTGTACAAGTACCTGTCCGAATTCATCAAGCCAAATGTGTATGACGATTATCATTTGCAAAATATTTTATAAAATCCGGAATATCACTCCAATCCATTGCTGGCCTATAAGTGTTTTCATAGTGGTGTTTGCTGAATTTTTTCTGTTACTTATCATCAATATCAACGCTTAGCACATCAGCCACATTTGAAATAAAAATTAAGACGAACGCTCCCTGCGAACCGTTCCAGATTTTATATACCCAATGAGAGTAAAAAATATTTATATCTGTTTGAGGAATTGTTAAACAAGGAAAACCATCATTCATTTGGGAAAAAATATAAAAACCTAAAGACAAAACCTGTTGCCATCTTTACCCTTCCTTTCATTTTGTTTTACGACTTTCAAAAATACTCATAATGCTGTATTTCAAATAATGAAAATTGTGCATTGTCTTATGCTATTTTCGTTCTTTTTAGCATCTTTTTGCACCCCTCACAAAAAAACTCTAAGGTACTTCTCGTCTAAGAACCTGCTTTAAAGAGACATTTTACCCTGTTTCACCCACTCTCTTTGTGCCATTAAAGATACAACTTAAGCCCTATTGATCATCATCATCTTTGACTTTATGAAGACACGAATTATCACTCCATTATAATATAGTTAATCTTACATTGAGAAATGTGCATAAGAGATGTCATTCCTTTTCCAAACGGTATTATTAATACAAAAACCTGCTCTTGTAACATACAAATAAACGCTTTTAGATTCTAAAAACAAAAGATTTTAAATGAAAAAATATTCTTGTATTTGAGCTTTTTATTGAAGTTTTAAAAGAATATATTATCGTTTAAAATCAATATATTGACTAATAAAACGAAGATGATATCAGGACACCTTAAATAATGATCCTCATAAGCTTAACTCTATAGTAAGTGCTTTCATTATACAACCTACACACCCTTATAAAACACCAATACTCCCATATAAAAACATAATACAAATGTAAAAAACAATAGCTTATCAATGATTGAATAAAGT
>NZ_JBHIQG010000349.1:0-2362 GCF_042196425.1 Bartonella sp. AD328YNZD
GTTTCTATAACATTATTAAATTATCCCATGAGTCAATATGAAAAATTTGATGAAAATCAATGAAAAAGCAAAAAAATGGAAAAAAATGCCTTAATGTTGTATTTAATTGACAGCTTGATGAAGTTCGTAAGTGAAACACAAGAGGTAAAATATTTCTTATGGTTTACAACAATTTTTATATTAAGCTGCTGAGTAGTCTCAAAGGAGATTATTGACATTATGGTTGGTCCCATTCTTGTTGCGAGTGAAGATTATGGAAGACGTATAGAACTTTCTTCTATGCTGCGAGGTTTTGGTTATCGTGTCATTGAAGCAGAAAATGGTCTCCGTACGATTGATCTTTTACACAGGCGTAAAAACATTGTGCTCGCACTCCTTGATGTCGTTATGAGTGATTTGAGTGTGAGCGATTTGATTAAAATGATTAGAGTTGCTGGTGTTTCTGTTCCTATTGTCGTTATAGCACAACAAGAGAATCAGCATTTACTCCAGAAAGCTTTAACAGCTGGAGCTATTGATTATTGGATCCATCCAGTAACATTATTACGCGTAAGAGTTACTTTGGATATCCTTGCTCTTATTTCTGCCTTGGAGCATGAGGTTCGAGATATTCGGCGAAAAAAAGAGAATCATTTACGGTTTTCTGATCTTTGCGTAAAAAGTAGGGCTATGCAGATAGTGTTAGAACAATCGAGACAAGCAGCAACTTCTTTACAGAATCTTTTGATAGAGGGGGAAGCTGGAACAGGACGTGAGACTTTAGCTCGGATTATTCATCATGAGGGATTATTCTCGGAGGGTGTTTTTATTCGCTTTCAATGTTCAGCTATCGTTGATCCAGAAGAAGAAAATCAGCAGTGGTTTAAAGAATTCCTGCCATTGGTTTCTTCTCTTGAAAAAGGGACACTTTGCCTTTGTGATATTGATCGACTTGAGCCCATACAGCAAAAACGGTTTGCTCATTACCTTAAAGAAAGGGAAAGGGATACAAAAGGAGATTTTTTTCCTTTTCGGATCATTGCTATTTCAACATCACGTTTAAAGGATTTGGTTAATGAGAACTTTTTTTTGCATAGTTTGTTTGAACAATTTTCTCATTTGTCTATTAGCGTCCCTGCTTTACGAGAATTAAGGGATGATTTTCCAGAGATCACACAACGTTTGATTGATCGCATTATTACAGAAACAGGGCGATCACATGTCCATGGTTTAGCAGGCTCTGCTCTTTCCTTGCTTATGCAGTATGATTGGCCTGGCAATAGAAATGAGCTTGAAACCTTTTTATTTCGTGCGATTTTACTCAGTGAAGGACCGTTATTAACGGTTCGAGATTTTCCGCAATTAATGGGAAATTCATTAATGAATGTTCCCAATATCATTGAGGGTAATATGCAAGAAGATGATGAACAAGAATCGATAAAATTTTTGAATACTGATGGGCATGTGCGTACTTTTGCAGAGATGGAACATGATATTATCGAGAAAGCGGTTAAACATTATAAAGGACATATGAGTGAGATTGCACGCCGCCTTCATATTGGTCGCTCTACACTTTATAGAAAAATGGAAGAATTGAGAGCAATAAGAAATCAAGAACGAAAGTAAAATTCATAACAAATTTCTCCTCATGACAAGCATGAGTTTCAAAAAAATAGAGTGGATTTTGATAAATTTCGTGGGGGGAATCTTAAGAAAACAATCATTTATTGTAAAATTTATCTATAGAGGATGATTTTGTAGATTTAAATCAAATATAAATTTTATGTGACTATTTTAATCGTTTGTTTCAATTTATACAGTTTTGGTTAAGTTTGCATTTATTAAAACTATTAAAACAGAGAAGCATTTTTAAAAACTTTTAAATACTACCGCTAAAATTTTTGTATCATCAATATTAAATTTATACTCTCTTAAGCAAGAGGTGGCATTTTATCTGCTATACGATTAAGATGAAGTGATTAGTGTTATCGTTTGCATTACTGATGATGTGATAGTTTAAAATAGAAAGTTTGCCCTCTTTGACTCTTTTACAGATTATTATTGGTTTTGTCCTCTTTTTTTTTATTGCATCTATGTTGGCAATCTACACTTATGGGCGTTTTGTGAAAAATGCTAGGGGGCAATGTTCTTATGCGTTACCTATTCAGAAAGATGAAACTAAGCTTGATCGTATCGTCAGTCAATTAGCTGAGGAAGAAAATGGATTGGGGATTGATAAAGATGCCCTTTCCCTCATTATCAGCAATTTGGATGCGTTTTGTGTTCGTGCAATAGGAGCTGCAGAGGCTGGGCGTAGCCTTGATCTGATGTATTATATTTGGGACGATGATTTAACGGGGCGCCTATTATTAAGTGAAATAGT
>NZ_JBHIQG010000350.1:0-2359 GCF_042196425.1 Bartonella sp. AD328YNZD
GCGTCGCAGAAGAAAGTATCTGTAGCATCAAAGAGTAAGAAAGATTAAAGGAGAGCGTCTATGGCACATAAAAAAGCTGGTGGTTCCTCGCGTAATGGTCGTGATTCAGAATCGAAACGTCTAGGCGTTAAAAAATTTGGTGGTGAAACCGTTATTGCCGGAAATATTATTATTCGCCAGCGTGGTACACGTTGGCATCCTGGAAACAATGTCGGCATTGGAAAAGACCATACGCTTTTTGCATTATCAAATGGAAAGGTTTCTTTTCAACGCAAAGCGGGTAATCGTTCCTATGTTTCAGTCATTCCTATGGTGGAGGCAGCAGAGTAATCTGTAACACTCTCTAGCCATAAACAGGATTTCATTGAATTGTAGTTGTGGTTTTATAAGTATTAAAAGGGAAAGATGAATCTCATCTTTCCCTTTTTGCGTTGGTACTATAATAAATGTAGAAGATAAAAGGTAGAATTGGGGAAATTACTTTTCTCAATGAGGGAAAAAGTTTGTGCGTTGTTATGTTAGTATTTAGTTCTGAACATATTGATATTATGATAGAATTTGTTGATAAGTTTCTGTATAATAATAGTGAGGAGAGATTTTCTTTTTATGTATAAAGAAGTGTCGAGTAATTTCTTATAAGAGAAGCAGTTTGTTTTCAGAAAATTATGAGAAATTTAATGAGAGCATTCTTTATGTAATCATTTTGATAAAGATGGGTCTTTTTATCGGCATTGTGGTATTGATGAGTTGTCATACTGTTTTTAGGTGGTAGTGTGGATAGGTGGGGCTATTCATTTAAAAAGACATAAGGATAAAAAAATCCATAAGAAGGCAGTCAAAACTACTTTGAAAGTGACGTGTATTAAGGAATTTTCGGTAAATCGAGAGTGAAATTATATTTTTAAGGAGGACGGTGTTTAAAGATATAAAAATAACTAACGTGCAATCAGCGCCCTTCAAGAATATTTTTTCTGATTTCACTATTATTGTGTATTGTTGAAAATAAACAAGCATAAAAGCTAGGGTTAAGGCAATAACTGCTTTTCATTTTTTACTTTATTTATCTTATTTGTAGAGTTTTTCTTGATTTTAGTAGTTGGTGATGGTGCTTGAGGGTGTCGTACTTTGCAAATGTGCGACAGAGGGCATTGTGTATTTGCGATATTGATTGAAGTAAAGGTGTAGCTTAAAATATATAAATATTATATATCGAGAGTTTGATATCATAAGATGGGCAGTACGGAATTTTAAAGATGATAAGTTGCATGGAGCAATTTGTAATTATGTAATGAATTTATAAAGAGGGATAATAGGTTAAATAAACTTTGAGGAATCAATTAAAATATTAGCTGAAGTTACGGATGATTGGGAAGGATGCTTTCTTGTAGGGAGAATAATGGAAAGTTATGTTGAATAACTTAGGATAATGAGAACGTTTTGAAAGCATAGTTTTTCAGGTGATTGGTGCTGTAAAAAACGGTTTTTTTGTCTTTGTAAAGTAAAAGAGTAAGAGGCAGACTTGCTTATGATGATTTTAAGCACTTGGCTAGATAATAATATCCAATTGTTTTAGCGGTTACATTGAGGTATTTAAGCACCTCACTTAGCTATATTCCGTAAAATATAAATAAAGCTGTGGTGGTATTTATAGCTTGTATTTTGGGAAATGCAGCTTTGAAAAGGAATTTATCAGAGATATTGGTGTTCAAATGTGAGGCAATTTGAATTCATGATGAGATATGAGAAAGCAGAAGCAATGAATGTAGATTTTACTGATGGTGAAATCTTGTCTATAAGATCTGTAAAACTTGCAGCTGCTTTTGATCATAAAAATGATGCAATTTATGCTGCTGCTGAATTGCTTGTGCAGGTTGGTGCCGTTGATAAATGTTATCTGGCAAGTATGCTGGCACGTGAAGAAACAACCAATACTTGGCTTGGAAATGGTATAGCCATTCCTCATGGTATGGCTGAAAATCGTGATTTAATTATCAAGGATGCTGTTGCTGTTATACAGGTTCCTGCTGGTGTTGAGTGGCAGGATGGCAAGAAAGCATATTTGGTTATTGCCATTGCAGCGTGTCCAGATCGCTATAGAGAAATTTGTAAAAAATTGACGTCTCTTTTATTTGATAAAAAACAGCTTGAAGTACTTGCAACAACTATGGACAAGCAGCAAATTGTTACAACTTTGTTTGACAAAAATATGAAGATAGAAAAAACTTTTATTGGTGACCTTTCGGTGTGTCAGGAATGGATTTTAGATTATCCAAGTGGTCTTCATGCACGACCAGCTTCTCTTTGGGTTGATTTTGCGAAAAAGGCTCAAAGCTCTATCAGAGTTCGCCATGGTCAATAT
>NZ_JBHIQG010000351.1:0-2353 GCF_042196425.1 Bartonella sp. AD328YNZD
TTATCAATTCTCTTTTTATGTGATGAATTGAATAAACGAGATAAAGAGCGTGATGAATTAAAGTTGTATAGTGACCATGATTATTATTAAATTGAAGTTATTACACACTTTTGTAAATAAAAATGTTTCTGCTTTTGAAGGAGCGTTCCGACACAATCATTCACTTTGCTAGCTCCTAATGTTGTGGACAGCCCATGGCTTTTAAGCCGGTTCATAAGAGGCATTTTTTAGTCCTTTCTTTGATGTTTTGCTCCACACGGCTTTTCCCGCTTGTGAGGTGCAAGCAAGTGATTTTGATTGATTCAATATACACAGATTTGAAATGAAGGAATCTTACGGTATTTAGGGTTCTTATTCAAGTTGAAAAACATGAATTACCATTATAAATCAAATGTTTTATATCTTTCTTGCTAAGAAAAGAGAGATCGGTAATAATATTTTTTTTTCGTGTTATTGAAATTGATGACTTTATTTATCCTGTTATGCCGTAACATACCGTCATTTGAAGGGTAGTGAAGGTATCCTGTTTGATACATTAAGTATTTTAAGAAGTGCATGGTGAATATTCTTAAGTCTTGTTTATCGCGTCTTTAGTTTAAGTGAATCGTATGCGTGGAAAACGAGAGAAACCTACTCGGTAGGACACTAGACTGTTTACAGAGTAGATTAGGTTAAAAGATTTTGTTCTTTGAGGGTGGCATAAAAATCAAAATAGCCATTATGTTCATTTTTTTCTGATATTTTAAATACGAGTTTCAAAAAAATGATGCTTAAACTAAACAATCAGCACTTTTGTAAAAGTGTTTTTAGAGAGCAACAATACACGAGTGAATTTACAGAATGTAACCATATTTGATCTTTTACAACAAGATAGCGTGGAAAGGCATAAAAATTACGACTCTTTACTGAGGGCATTGTACTTCTACGGTTGGCAATGAACAACAGATGATTTTGATAAGGCTACAAAGCCAATCGGCATTTTTATTGTCTTTTGCGGGTTTATAAAATGCTCTGTTTTATATTTATTCTGTTTATTTTTTACCTTATCGTTAGAAGATTAAAGATATAAAGGAGAAACGAGTTTCTTTCTTTACGGTTGTTTTTTATTCGGCTTTAAAGCATCCATGGCGATATCTTTTAAAGCCTGAATATTACGCATTGCTTTACCGTTTTTGTTTCTTTCATTTTTTGATGAGGGGGGCGTTTTTCAAGCACAATAGGATGCCTAGAATGTATTTGTGTTATCAATTCACGCGCGCTTGTTTTAATGAAACACCTCTCAATATTTAGCACATCCATTTCATGATAGGAGCTATAATGCAGACCTACGATATTGAAGTCTCTTTGAAAAGTCTATTATGCATTCAACAAAGATGAAGGTGTAAAAGTAGGGCGGGTGAAGTTTAATTTTTGCGTGTTGCACTAAAGCGGGCGACTTGTTGGAGCGGTTTTGCTTTGGTGCCAAAAGGATGTAAAAGTGCTTCTGCTTTTGTAATCAGTTCATCGCGTTTTTTTTGTGTTTCTTTAATGCCATAAAGGCGAATAAAAGTGGCTTTTTGTGCCGTTTTATCTTTCCCAGCCGTTTTTCCTAGGGTTTGCGTGTTGGCGGTGACATCAAGAAGGTCATCAGTTAATTGAAAGGCTAAACCAAGATAGGTACCAAAATCAGTAAGCTTTTCGGTTAATTCTTTAGATGCATTGCCAATGATGGCGCCTGCTTGGCAAGCAAAGCTTATTAGGGCTGCTGTTTTCATGTGTTGTAGAGTGATGATGTCAGTACTTTCTTGCGGTCTTTTTTCAGCTTCAAGGTCTAGCATTTGTCCACCTAACATACCGCCAAGTCCTGCCGATTGTGCAAGGGACGTGATCAGCTTGATTCTAATATCTGTAGATAAAGTACTAGCTTTATGAGCAATGATTTCAAAGGCAAATGTTAAGAGGGCATTGCCTGCTAGAATTGCTGTTGCTTCATCAAATGCTATATGGACGGTGGGTTTTCCACGCCGGAGTGTATCGTTATCCATAGCGGGAAGATCATCATGAATGAGCGAATAACAATGGACACATTCTAAGGCACATGCAACATCAAGAGAATGTTCTACAGGGACGTCAAAAAGTGTAGCACTTTGAATTACAAGAAAAGGACGCAAGCGTTTTCCACCGTTCAGCACACCATAGCGCATGGCTTTGATTAAGTTTTTAGGGCGTGAAATTTCACCATTTTGGATTTGATCACTTAACAGGGTATCAAGCCGTTTTTCAACGGTGTCTCTATGTTTTGCAAGAAGGGTGGTAAATTCGTGCATTCTTGCTTCCTTTGTTTTTACAAAAATGAAATTATGAAATTTAAAGA
>NZ_JBHIQG010000352.1:0-2353 GCF_042196425.1 Bartonella sp. AD328YNZD
AACTAGAGCAAGAGCGGCAAGCACGCCAAAAGGCAGAACAAAGCGCCATTGAAGCGCGTGAATTGGCTATTGAACTTACGCAAAAATATGCCGCAATGCAGGAAGAAATCACGCGCCGCCGTGAGGAAAATGTTCCCTCCCTAGAAGACGATCCACAAGCACATTTTGTATGGCTTAGTCATAAGGTACAGGAACAACAGAAATTGCTTGATGAGTTTTCTCATATGAGAGAGAGTCAAGAGCGCATGAGTCAAGAGGAATATGAACGCCAAAAGTTAGGGGATTATTCCGAGGAAGCCAAAGCGCAGGTACAAGACAAATATCAGATCTTGTTCAAAAAGTTATAGGTAGCACGTTAAGCTCTCAAGAAGGCTATAGAACACTACTTAAAAGGCTTAATTGGGGGGATTATGAAGCGGTACCAACCGAATTGCAGAAAAATGGACCAAAGCGGGAGGCAAACGTTTACAAGGTCTTGTACACCGGCGTGTAGCAGAGGCAGGGTTGTGGGCGAAAGGAGTTTATGTTTCTTCTAATTATCAAATAGTAGAAACGCAAGCACCAACGGGGGGGCAAAGCAGAAGCATTGGCACCGATTATTGGTTCTTTCTCAGGTCTTGGTGGATTTTAGTGGGCAATGGACCCATTCAATGGGCTTTAGCGGCCATTATGGTTTTAGCCGCATGTATTGGCATTTTCTTTGTTGCTAAACGCTTTCAGGAGCACCGCCTATGATCTTATGGATGAAAAGAAACTTGTTGGTAACAGGTGCGGCTTTAGCCGCTTTTTTTATTGCCTTAGCAAGAGCTTTTACTCTTGGGAAAAAAGCAGAGCAACAAAAGCAAACAGAAAAAGCTTTAAAAGCAGCCACAACACGGCTTGAGGTAGAAAATGAAATTAATCAAAAAAGTGATGCTGATGTGCGTGCTGCTCTCTCTGACTGGTTGCACGACAAATAAATATGCTTCTTCTTGTGTTGGTTGGTTGCCAATTTATTTAAGCCGGCAAGATCTGAACGCCATCAGTTTCAATTTAGCGAGAGAGATCTTAAAGCACAATAATCTAGGTGAACGCTTGTGTGGGTGGCAACATGGTAAGAAAAAAAGCTGAAAAACATACAGAGCTTACAGAAGCAGAAAAAGAAATGCTTCAAGAAATGATCATCACCTATCAAAGCGTGAAAATGATGTATCACTTGATGAAGTGGATAGCATTTTTTCTTTTTTTGCTTATCCTTGATTTTGCGCGCCTTATGGATGCGATAGATAATATCTTCGCACATTTAAAGCAGTGGTTTTCAAAGAATTAGAAAAACTGTTATAAAAGCAAAAACTTCTAAAAATTCTTTTTACTATGAATTGAAGATCCAATCATAAGCGTAGTTCAGAATGCAAACCAAGTCATAAGAGCTCTAGTGTTGTGGTATCTGGCTTTCGATAGATCAAAACTAAATCTGGCTTGATATGACAATCACGACAATTGCGCCATTAACCTGTTAGCGCATGATCTCTCCAATGCGCTTTTAGCGGTTTATTCTCCGCTAACGCTTTGACCACAAGCAGCAAATCCTTCTCTAGTGTATTAGCATACCTACCTTTGCTTTCACGTTTAAGATCAGACCGGAATGAACGCGTATAGACAATATAGCAAGCTTAGGTCTGCTTGTCAGATTTACGCATTTCGGTTCTATCTTCGCGTATCATGGTCCTTAAGCTGTCTAAAGATGTACGTTCGACGCGTCCCATTTCGGCATTCTCGATAGCTCGTAATGTTTCCGGATTTAGTTGAAATAGATCCAAGCGGTAATGTACGATCTCTAGCAATGCGGGTCATAAACATGCGTACTGCATCCGATACAGTTAAACCCATAGACTTAATAACTGCACTTGCAGTTTCTTGCACTTGATCAGGTATGGGGGCTTGAATTTTTTCCATTGCTAAATCCCCTATTCAATTGTAGTACAATGTACTGCACGTTAAGTTTATGTCAAGAGTTTCAACAATAGCTTTTCACAAGAGAACTTAACAAAGTTCAAAAAATTATTAGAGAAAGTTAGCAGAATAAGATATATTTTGTAGAAGAATATTGGAAAATCCTATTCCCTAACCTTTATTTATGAACCCCATACTTTTAAAAAATATATAAATCAATGTGATATATGAATGAAAAAGAGCATAATATCACTAAAAGAGTGTTATAGAAATGATGTGTCATGACGATTCTACCACTCAATAGCGCTTCGATAAAAGAGGCAATAGCGCTTCTTGAACAAGGGAAGTTAGTAGCGTTACCAACGGAAACTGTTTATGGATTAGCAGGCGATGCGACCAATGGGAGGGCAATTTCTTCTAT
>NZ_JBHIQG010000353.1:0-2346 GCF_042196425.1 Bartonella sp. AD328YNZD
TGCAAACCATAAACATTTTGAATAATCTCCCTCGCCATTTTAAGCGGCCTCCCATCCTTCCCGCTCCCTCTATAAGCAAAACAAAGGAAAACAGCAATAATGCCGCAAAATACCCCCGCCTTCAAAATCACGCTCCGCACAACCATCATACGCCCCCCTCCTTCATAAGGAACAACCAAAAACATCGCCCTTAAGAACACACCCCATGGGATAGCCACACTCCTTCATAACCAAAAACCAAAGAGAATTCTTAAATCCCACAAGCTCAACACTCCAGCCACAGCGCCCCTTGCAAACGCTTCAATCCCCTCAAGCCCTAACCCTCAAAAGACAAAACTGCACAAAACCCTAAAACCCCACACTCAATACGCATCCCCTTAAAAACAAAGAGCCTCAATCTACAGTAGTCTATCATCATGAGAGGCTTTTAAATGTATTCGTTTTTTAGAGTACATTTTGTTCAAAATTGTTGCATGCATCAACACATCTTTAAAAACAGTTCAATGGATGTCGAACTTAGAATAAGCACTCAGTTGAAAAAAGTATTCATGAAATTTTAATGCACAATAGTTTTTTAAATTCATTTTTTTGATATTTTCTACAACCTAATGTTAGAAATTCTCCTGTTTTTTAAGTCCTCTGATTGCAAAGGAGGCTTTTTTTATAACTGTATTATCTTCAATCAATCTCCTGTTAACTTTGTGATATTCCTCTATAAGGTCTACCCGCAAAATAGATCATTCTTTTGTCAAATTGACTTGCGTTCCATTCTTAAAGAACAAAGATTCTTAACTCAATCTGATTTACAAACAGCTTGGATACACTTCCCTCTTGGCTTCTATTCAGGGTTTTCCGCTAAACTCAAGGCGCAACAGAAGATTGCTCTGTCTCAAAGATTCACCACGCCCCTAAAAAACACTTAAAACATATCCCAAAAAGCTTGCTTCATATCACCAAACCTTAAAGGATAGTGTTTTACGGTATAAGCTGTTTTACACCATAATAGAATGACTAATATTTGATGATATTCTTTATCGTATCACACCAATAGGCTGATGTATAATCACAATCAATTGTTCTTCAGATTAAAATTAAGAGAGCAGAATATCGCAAGATTCTCTTATTTATGTTGAATCAATCAACACCATTTCCTTGCGCGTTACAATCGGGAGAGACAGATGGAATAAAATACTTCAAAGATAAAAAAAATCAAAAGACCTCTTCTAAACACTCTCAAGTTCCAAGAGCTGTCATCCCATTAAGAGCGAAAATAGTAGATAGTGCGAACCGCTCTCTTATTAGATTTCATAGAAGAGATTATCCACTTCATAAGGACTTTCTCCGTTAATTCATTCACCAACATTATTGTAATATGAAAATCACTCTATATTTCTTTAAAAGAAGTCCGTAAATATGCAACACAAGTCTATTCTGTTTGGAACATTCGGTTTTACGGTAAGAGCGTAAACTCATTTTAAAAAAGCCCTAAAATGTAAGGTAATGCGCACTTTCCATTCAAATATTGCTCTTTAACCATCAAACCAAATAAAAAATAGACAGGAAAGATGGAGAAAGGCTTAGCCCTTTAAATTCTTCCCACAGGCATTAATCTTCTTTCTTTTAGAGATACCCCCAATATATACAACATCCTTCCTTTCTAGTGCCCCCTTCTAACATCCTCAAAGAATCCAAAAGTTGATATGGCTTATTCTGTTGTATCATAAAACACTGTTCGTTGAGGACAGTGTTGAAGCAGTTAAAATAATTGAAGTGTTTTTCCAACGCCATTAGTTAAACAAAAAGACAAACTGTAGGAAAATACCTTACAGATCTCGTGTGAAAAAAAATCAAAAAAAAATCAAAAAAAAAGCACAAAAATATCTTAATTATCATAGAAGCGTTAGTATCTTTTATCATTATACTGACGAGCGAGTCTTATCATACAATGGTCTCAAATGCTGAGGATATCAAAGGGAATATCCATAGCAAGCGCAACAACCGATCAGTATAAGATAAGAGAATAAATTTCTTGGCTGTCTCTATATCTTTATGGAATACGCCTTCCCCTATGGATGCACTCTAGCCCTCAAAAAGAGTGCATCCTTCCCCTCAAGGGATACCTCCGACCCTCAAAGGAGGCATCCAATCTATGAGGATGCACTCTAGCCCTCAAAAAGAGTGCATCCTTCCCCTCAAGGGATACCTCCGACCCTCAAAGGAGGCATCCAATCTATGAGGATGCACTCTAGCCCTCAAAAAGAGTGCATCCTTCCCCTCAAGGGATACCGCCAAACCCTCAAAGGCAGTATCCAATCTATGAGGATGCACTCTAGCCCTCAAAAAGAG
>NZ_JBHIQG010000354.1:0-2345 GCF_042196425.1 Bartonella sp. AD328YNZD
GTTTCTATAACATTATTAAATTATCCCATGAGTCAATATGAAAAATTTGATGAAAATCAATGAAAAAGCAAAAAAATAGAAAAAAATGCCTTAATGTTGTATTTAATTAACAGCTTAATGAAGTTCGTAAGTGAAACACAAAAGGTGAAATATTTCTTATGGTTTACAATAATTTTTACATTAAGCTGCTGAGTGGTCTCAAAGGAGATTATTGACATTATGGTTGGTCCCATTCTTGTTGCGAGTGAAGATTATGGAAGACGTATAGAGCTTTCTGCTATGCTCCGAGGTTTTGGCTACCGTGTCATTGAAGCAGAAAATGGTCTCCGTACGATTGATCTTTTACACAGGCGTAAAAACATTGTGCTTGCACTCCTTGATGTCGTTATGAGTGATTTGAGTGTGAGCGATTTGATTAAAATGATTAGAGTTGCTGGTGTTTCTATTCCTATTATTGTTATAGCACAGCAAGAAAATCAGGATTTACTCCAGAGAGCTCTAGCAGCTGGAGCGATTGATTATTGGATTCATCCAGTAACATTATTACGCGTAAGAGTTACGTTGGATATTCTTGCTCTTATTTCTGCCTTGAAGCATGAGGTTCGAGATATTCAACGAAAAAAAGAGAATCATTTACGATTTTCTGACCTTTGTATGAAAAGTAAAGCTATGCAGATAGTTTTAGAACAATCGAGAAAAGCAGCGAATTCTTTGCAAAATCTTTTGATAGAGGGTGAAGTTGGAACAGGACGTGAGACATTAGCTCGGATTATTCATCATGAGGGTTTATTCTCAGAAGGCGTTTTTATTCGCTTTCAATGTTCCGCCATTGTTGATCCAGAGGAAGAAAATCAGCAATGGTTTAAAGAATTCCTACCGTTGGTTTCTTCGCTTGAAAAAGGGACACTTTGCCTTTGTGATATTGATAGACTTGAGCCCATACAGCAAAAACGGTTTGCGCATTATCTTAAAGAAAGGGAAAAGAATACAAAAGGAGAACTTTTTCCTTTTCGGATCATTGCTATTTCAACATCGCGTTTAAAGGACTTGGTTAAAGAGAATTTTCTTTTGCATAGTTTGTTTGAACAATTTTCTCATTTGTCTATTAGCGTTCCTGCTTTACGAGAATTAAGGGATGATTTTCCAGAGATCACACAACATTTGATTGATCGTATTATCGTAGAAACAGGGCGATCACATGTTCATGGTTTAGCAGGATCGGCTCTTTCCTTGCTTATGCAGTATGATTGGCCTGGTAATAGAAATGAACTTGAAAAATTTTTATTTCGTGCGATTTTACTCAGTGAAGGACCTTTATTAACGGTTCGAGATTTTCCTCAATTAATGGGAAATTCGTTAATGAATGTTCCCAATATCATTGAAGGTAATATACAAGAAGATGAAGATAATGAACAAGAATCGATCCAATTTTTGAATACTGATGGCCATGTGCGTACTTTTGCAGAAATGGAACATGATATTATCGAGAAAGCGGTTAAACACTATAAAGGACATATGAGCGAAATAGCGCGCCGCCTTCATATTGGTCGCTCTACACTTTATAGAAAAATGGAAGAATTGAGAGCAATAAGAAATCAAGAACGGAAGTGAAATTCATAATAAACATGATTTTCAAAAAAGATGAAGTGGCTTTTGATAAAGTCCGTAGGGAGACTTAAGAAAATGATCATTTATTGTAAAGTTTATGTAGTGAGGATGGTTTTATAGATTTAAAGCAAGTATAAATTTTATTTGACATTTTATCTTTTGTTTCAATTTATACAATTTTAGTTAAGTTTGCATTTATTAAAGCTGAGAGGCATTTTTTAAGTGTTGAGAGATTAAAGCTAAAATTTTTACATCATGAATATTAAATTTATACTCTCTTAAGCAAAAAGTGGCATTTTATCTGCTACACGATTAAGATAAAATGATTAGTATTAGGATTGTTGTTTGTATCATTGGTAATGCGCTAGCTTGAAAATAGAAAGTTTATCCTCTTTGACTCTTTTACAGATTGTTATTGGTTTTATTCTCTTTTTTTTTGTTGCGTCTATGTTGGCAATCTATACATATGGGCGTTTTGTGAAAAGTGCTAAGGGACAATGTTCGTATGCGTTGCCTATTAAGAGAGGTGAAACCAAGCTTGATCGTATCGTCAGTCAATTAGGTGAGGAAGAAAATGGATTGGGGGTTGATAAAGATGCCCTTTCCCTCATCATCAGCAATTTGGATGCGTTTTGTGTTCGTGCAATAGGGGCTGCAGAAGCTGGGCGTAGCCTTGATCTGATGTATTATATTTGGGACGATGATTTAACGGGGCGCCTATTATTAAGTGAAATAGT
>NZ_JBHIQG010000355.1:0-2344 GCF_042196425.1 Bartonella sp. AD328YNZD
GATTAAAGCTTCTTCAGCGTGTGAAAGAAGATACAAGTGAAATTGCCAAAATCGAATTGGAGCCAAAGCTTGAAGGCAGGCAAATGATGATGGTGATAGCACCTAAATAGTTTTGCATTGGAATAATATTCGCATGCAACTCATCAAAATGATGTGTATAGTGTTATTTAGAAGCACCACATAGAGTTTTTGTGGTGCTTTTAAGGTTTTATAAATGTGTATAAATCCTTTTAACAGTTTAACAGTGCTTGATTGATTTATAAAAAGAATTCGTTATTTTGCATATTAAATGAAAAAGCTCAAACATCGTAAGGTCTTATTATTTCAAGTTCTTTCTATATGAATCCGACAAAATAATTCTGCTTGCACATCACAAACAGAGATAATGCATACATAAAATTATTAAAAAAAGCAGAAATGCCTTTTGTGAACCATTTGAAGTGCCAAAGGCTATTACAATATGGAAATTAGTAAATAATAATGATGAGACTCGCCCGTACTTTTTATTTAACTAAAGATAGTAATAAACAACAAATTTTCGTTATACTTTTCACAGAAACCTTGCACTATATTCTTCACTCTCACCGTCGTGAAATTGATGGATGAACCTTGAAAGAAAAGGCTATTTTTGTACAAAAGATTTATGGATTTTTTTAATCTAAGAGTGCTTCAATCTTGCATAAAACAACAAGAAAATATAGAAGCACTTTATGGACAAAAAACAAATTTCCTCTTTTGATAAACATCTTATTATCCGTCTTTTGCGAGAAAATTTTCACAAACATGCGCGTTGGTACAGTGCAGCTATTTTCTCAATGATCATCATTTCTGGTACAACTGCAACTAGTGCATGGATGATGCGTGATGTTGTTAATCAGATTATTGATGCGCAAAATTTTCCTATGATCGTTTTGATTTCTAGCATCATTGCTTTTATCTTTATTCTCAAAGGAGTTGCAACTTTTTCCCAAACTTATTTTCTAAACAAAGCAGGCAATAGTATCATTGCTGAACAACAACGCAAAATTTTTGCCCGACTTATGGAACAAGGAGTTTCTTTTTATCATAATAACACTTCATCTGATCTTCTTGTTCGCGTAACCCACAATGCTACAGCTGTACGTAATATCATTGATACTATTATCACAACTTTTGTACGTGATTTGCTTTCCGTTAGTGGTTTGTTGCTTGTCATGTTTATTCAAAACTTTATATTAGTTGCCATTACTTTAATCGTAGGACCACTAGCTTTTTTAGGCGTTCGAATGGCTTTAAAACGCGTTCGCCGCCTTATGGAAAAAGAGCTCCTTTCACTTGGTGAAATTATAAAAATCGTACAGGAAACTGCTGTTGGTATTCGAGTCATTAAGGCTTTTTCACTAGAAGAAGTCATGAAGAAAAGAATGGACAAAGCCATTTGTGATGTTGAAAAACAAACAAATAATATTGCAACACTCGAAGCTATTACCAATCCGATTATGGAAACGCTCACAGGTGTTGCCATTGCTGGTATTATCTGTTTTTCCGGTTACCTTGCAACCCAACGCGCAGGTGTTCAAGGTGAATTTATGTCCTTTATTGTTGCTTTACTTTTAGCTTATGAACCCGCAAAAAGACTAGCAAATGTACGTGTTAAAATTGAATCTGGATTGGTCAATATCCGTACGATGTTTGAAATACTCGACCATCCTCTTACAGTTATAGAACATAAAGAAGCTAAAGATCTGAATAAAACGCAAGGAGCTATTCGCTTCGAACACGTTTCTTTTGCATACACTGAGAACAAAATGGTATTGAAAGACATAAACCTAGAAATAGAAGCTGGAAAAATGACAGCATTGGTGGGACCATCAGGTTCGGGAAAGTCTACCTTTATTAACCTTATTATGCGACTCTATGATCCCACAAAAGGACGCATATTAATTAATGATCAAGACATCCGCTACACAACATTTCGCTCTCTGAGAAACCTGATGGCCTATGTAGGACAGGATACTTTTCTCTTTCAAGGAACTGTTAAATATAATATCGGACTTGGAAAAGAAGGGGCTAGTGATGACGAAATTATCGAAGCAGCAAAAGCAGCAAATGCTCATGACTTTATTATGCGTTTGCCAAATGGTTATGATACACAGATAGGTGATAATGGCTGTAATCTTTCAGGGGGGCAAAAACAACGACTTTCTATCGCTAGAGCAATGATTCACGATAGTGAAATTCTGATTCTTGATGAAGCAACGAGTGCGCTCGATTCACACACCGAAGCGCAAATTAATGAAGCTATTCATCACCTTACCAAAGGACGCACAACGATTATCATTGCTCATCGCCTTTCAACAATTGC
>NZ_JBHIQG010000356.1:0-2338 GCF_042196425.1 Bartonella sp. AD328YNZD
GATTAAAGCTTCTTCAGCGTGTGAAAGAAGATACAAGTGAAATTGCCAAAATCGAATTGGAGCCAAAGCTTGAAGGCCGGCAAATGATGATGGTGATAACACCTAAATAGTTTTGCATTAGAATAATATTCGCATGCAACTCATCAAAATGATGTGTATAGTATTATTTAGAAGCACCACATAGAATTTTTGTGGTGCTTTTAAGGTTTTATAAATGTGTATAAATCCTTTTAAGAGTTTAATAATGCTTTATCAATTTATAAGAAGAATTCGTTATTTTGCGTATTAAATGAGAAAACTCAAACATCGTAAGGTCTTCTTATTTTAAGCTCTCTTATCATGCAATGCGGCAAAATTGTTTGCTTACACATCACAAATGGAGATGATACATAAAATTATTAAAAAAGCAGAAATGTTTTTGTGAACCATTTCAAGTGCCAAAGGCTATCACAATATGGAAATTGGTAAATACAATAGTGAAACTCGCCGGTACCTTTTATTGAAAACTAAAAATAATGATGAACAACGAATTTTCGTTATACCTTTCACAGAAACTTTGCACTACATTCTTCACTCTCACCGTTGTGAAATTGATGTGATGAACCTTGAAAGAAAAAGCTATTTTTGTAAAAAAGATTAAGGAGCTTTTTAATTAAAAGTGCTTCAATCTTGCATAAAATAATGAGAGAATATAGAAGCACTTCATGGCCAAAAAACAAATTTCCTCTTTTGATAAACATCTTATTATCCGTCTTTTGCGCGAAAATTTTCATAAACATGCGCGTTGGTACAGTGCGGCTATTTTCTCAATGATCATCATTTCTGGTACAACTGCAACTAGCGCATGGATTATGCGTGATGTTGTTAATAATATTATTGATGCGCAGAATTTTCCTATGATCGTTTTGATTTCTAGCATCATTGCTTTTATCTTTATTCTCAAGGGACTTGCAACTTTTGCCCAAACTTATTTTCTGAATAAAGCAGGCAATAGTATCATTGCTGAACAACAACGTAAAATTTTTGCACGACTTATGGAACAAGGAGTCTCTTTTTATCATAATAACACTTCATCTGATCTTCTTGTGCGCGTGACCCACAATGCTACAGCCGTACGTAATATCATGGATACTATTATCACAACTTTTGTACGTGATTTGCTTTCCGTTAGTGGTTTGTTGCTTGTCATGTTCATTCAAAATTTTATGTTAATCGCCATTACTTTACTCGTAGGACCACTAGCTTTTTTAGGCGTTCGAATGGCTTTAAAACGAATTCGCAGCCTTATGGAAAAAGAGCTCCTTTCACTTGGTGAAATTATCAAAATCGTACAGGAAACGGCTGTTGGCATTCGAGTTATTAAGGCCTTTTCACTAGAAGAAGTCATGAAAAAAAGAATGGATAAAGCCATTTGTGATGTTGAAAAACAAACAAATCATATTGCAACACTCGAAGCTATTACCAATCCGATTATGGAAACACTCACAGGTGTCGCCATTGCTGGTATTATCTGTTTTTCTGGTTACCTCGCAACTCAACGCGCAGGTGTTCAAGGTGAATTTATGTCTTTTATTGTTGCTTTACTTTTAGCTTATGAGCCCGCAAAAAGACTAGCAAATGTACGTGTCAAAATTGAATCTGGTTTGGTCAATATCCGTACGATGTTTGAAATACTTGATCGTCCCCTTACCGTTATAGAACATAAAGACGCTAAAGATCTGAATAAAACGCAAGGAGCTATTCGTTTCGAACATGTTTCTTTTGCCTACACTGATAACAAAATAGTATTAAAAGACATAAACCTAGAAATAGAAGCTGGCAAAATGACAGCATTAGTGGGGCCATCCGGTTCGGGAAAGTCAACCCTTATTAACCTTATTATGCGTCTCTATGACCCTACAAAAGGACGAATATTGATTAATGATCAAGATATCCGCTACACGACATTTCGATCTCTGAGAAACCTGATGGCCTATGTAGGACAGGATACTTTTCTCTTTCAAGGAACTGTTAAATATAATATCGGGCTTGGAAAAGAAGGAGCTAGTGATGATGAAATTATCGAAGCAGCAAAAGCAGCAAATGCTCATGACTTTATTATGAGTTTGCCAAATGGTTATGATACACAGATAGGTGATAATGGCTGTAATCTTTCAGGGGGCCAAAAACAACGACTCGCTATCGCTAGAGCAATGATTCATGATAGTGAAATTTTGATTCTTGATGAAGCAACAAGCGCTCTCGATTCACATACCGAAGCACAAATTAATGAAGCTATTCATCACCTTACCAAAGGACGCACAACGATTATCATTGCTCATCGCCTTTCAACAATTGC
>NZ_JBHIQG010000357.1:0-2332 GCF_042196425.1 Bartonella sp. AD328YNZD
TAGCCTTGTATTAAAACTGATAGCGTATGCCACCTGAAAAGCTTGCACCACTTATACCAGTTTTCTGAAGCTTTTGTCGATAGCTTACATCACCGTAAAGAGAGAAGTTGTGAGATAGTCGCGCATTGATACCAATTCCTCCCTCAATTGCTGTTCCCATGGGATCAAGGTTAAAATTCTTGCTCATTTGTACTTTTCCATTATCACCAAAGGTTTTGATCAAGTTTACTTTTCCATAGAAGGAAAGGGCAGGACCATTTTCAGCAGTCATAATGGTTTTGGTTAAACGTCCACCAACACGGATCAACCATTGAGAAGGATTTTTCATATCAACGGTAAAATTATCAGCATCTTCAATGGTATTAAACATCAAATGTTGATAAGCAAGTTGTGCTTGAGGCTCGAAGGTTAAGCCTTCCATTCCGGTTGCAAATTCTTTGCCAACGGTGGTGGAGATACTCAACATTTTGGCATTTTTCAACTTTGCGGTTTTGCCAATGATAGCATTGCCGATATCTCCTTTTAGAATTCCATAGGATAACAGTGTATCCATATAGAAACCATTGTCATGCTGCACGCTGCCATAAGCTGTTAGTGACCATTTATCCAATGTGCTCTCACTGACATCGTCCATATCCTTTGGAGTGAAAGATAGCCGCCCATAGGTGCCTACAAGACCGAAATGTGTCGTGGTATTTTGTCCTTCTAATACCGCTAATGTGACACCGGCTTGGAGAGCAGCATAACGGACATCAGCACCATAACCATATTTAAGGGGACCACGTTTCGAGGATAAGGTTCCTTTACCCCCATAGGTAGAGAGGAAGAAACTGTTTTTTAGATTTTTCTGCTCTCCCAAGACTGTTGTTCTCATATTGGCTAAAAGTGCATTTTGCTTGGCCATATCGGCCAATCCAGTATAAAAGAAAGCATTTGGCATAACCAAATAGCTTGCCATTTGTGGTACAACTGCTCTTACTTTTGAATCGGGGTTAAGAAATTCAGACTGCAAGCGAAAATCCCAGAAATCTTTATCCTTTTCATCGAATAAGTTTTGGTTAGCATTGGCCTTGCCATAACTTGATACTGGTCCATAGGCAGTCAGCGTATATTTATAAGGAGTTCCTCCTATGGTGGTATAGCCATTTTTCAATTTAAAGGAGTCTTCTTTTGCTTCTCCAGAAACTTGAATAAGTGAAAGTCCACCTATATTGGAAGGAGCAGAAGCATTTTCTACACTCTCTTTATCCCCTGAAGAACTTTTGACGTAAACTGTTGTGGTGCCTGCTACATCACCGT
This sequence comes from Bartonella sp. AD328YNZD, assembly GCF_042196425.1. Taxonomy (NCBI): domain Bacteria; kingdom Pseudomonadati; phylum Pseudomonadota; class Alphaproteobacteria; order Hyphomicrobiales; family Bartonellaceae; genus Bartonella; species Bartonella sp. AD328YNZD. Next base: position 1,300 of record NZ_JBHIQG010000357.1, read on the forward strand.
GAATGAGAAGCCTATCGGTTTTTTGTGCATCTATTGCAACACCATCACTCCATATAGCGTTGAAATGAATTTCTGCCTCACCAGAGGCATTATAGACTGCTAGAGTGGTTGGTATTCCAGATCCTACATGCAATGTATGATAATGATCTTCTACCAGTCCATTGAAAACAATAGAACTATCATTGAGATTGAGCACAGAAATATCAGAACGTGACCTTTGAGCAATAGCAAGCAGTTTTCCATCATCATCGGTTTCTTTTGTACTGGTTTTCAATATCCATGTTGTCTTGTTTGCCAAATCAAAGCGTACAGTTCTGTTTTCTGCAATTTTTGCTCTTCCCTTTAATACCGAGTTATTAGCATTTAGTGTAAAAGCAAAGTTATTTTCTTTAGTGGAAGCTTTTGCTGCTAATAAAATATCGGCACTGATTTCTGAATTTTTGAGATTGGCTATACCGATTGATTGGTCTGCATTAATTCCAATACTATTTTCAGTGCGAAGCTTTGTATTTGTCAAGTTGATTTCTAAGGTGTTATCGTCCTCGGATTTATCAAATGTTATGCCACTGTTTTCTGCTGTTGCAGAAACATTTGTTACATCAATATATCCGCTATTTTTTACAACAAATGCTGATCCTTTTGCTGCTACGGTCCCTCCATTCATTTTAATCGTGCCACCGTTTTCTGCATAAAGCCCGATGAAAGTATTGCTAATCGCTGTATTTCCATACAATTCAATTAAGCTGTTAGGATTGCTGGTAGCTGCACCGTATCCGTTACCATCCATCGTTGTTAGAGCAACGTCTGTGACCTTAATATGTCCACCATTCATTGCGAACAATGCCATGGTTTTCGCAGTTACTGTTCCCCCAGTCATTATGATTGTGCCACTATTTTCTGCATCAAGTCCGGTTACAGCATTATCAATAGTTGTCTTCCCATACAATTCAATCAAGCTGTTAGGATCGGTGGTAGCTGCGCCATAGTTACCATTTGTTGTTGTTAGAGCAACATCTGTAACCTTAATATGCCC
>NZ_JBHIQG010000358.1:0-2328 GCF_042196425.1 Bartonella sp. AD328YNZD
GAATTCTTTCACTTGCGCATGAAAGTCAAGCGTGTTCTCCGTGATGATCAACAAATTGAACAGATCAATCAAGCTGTTCAAGCCTTTTTAGCAGATATAGAACGAGAGATACAACAACTCTCTACAAAAGCTGCTTAACCTTATGGGGGTGCTTTGTTCCCCGCATATCTACGAACACCCCCGCCCTTTCATAACAACTTTTAAGTCATGCGTGATTCACGAAATGGGTGAATTGCGTCTCAATGTAAGGAGAAAAGATATGGCGCCTCGTAAAGCTATCATAACGCAAGCAGACATTGCACGAGCTTTAAGAGAAGCAAAAAAGCAAAAATGCGAACTCATAGAAATCAAACCTACCGGTGAACTGCTTATCTATCTTAAAGCAGATATTCCAATACCAAACTCAACAGCACACCCAGACACACTTTTAGATTTGTCAAAGAATGAATATTACGAAATCGCACTCTCTAAGATGTAAAATTGATCATGCCAAAACCACGCCCCCCTCATCTCGTTAAACAAATTACCCAACATGGCAAAATCGTATGGTATGTACGTATTGGTCATGGAAAACGTATTAGAATACGCGGAACTTATGGAACACAAGAGTTTGTTGACAACTACAAAAGCGCACTTGCCGAATTACAAGGCATAATCCCTCCAAAACCGAAAATCGGCAAACTGATTGAAGGGTCATTTGCATGGCTGCTTAAACAATATTTTAATAGTGTTAATTGGCATAGCTACACTAAAGCTACAAAAAAACAAAAAGAACTCATCCTTATGAAGGTATGTGATACCATAGGAAACATTCCATACCGAGCAATTGAAAAAAAACATATTATAGCTGGTGTTGAACGCCGCAAAGAAATGCCAGCAGCAGCTCAAAATTTTTTGAAAGCACTTAATGGACTTTTTAAATGGGCAATTGAACAAGATCTTTTAGAAAGTAACCCAGCTTTAGGCGTTAAAAAACCCCCTCCCAAAAACAAAAATGGCTTACCCACTTGGATAGAAGAAGACATAGAAAAATATTATCAACATTGGTCTGTCGGTACCCATGAACGTGTTTGGATTGATGTTCTTTTGTATACGGGCTTGCGTCGTGGTGATGCTGTTCGCATTGGTTGGAAAGACGTAAAAGATAATATCATTCATCTCAAAACAGAAAAGAGCCAATTTAAAACAGATGTTTTTCTTCCTATTTTACCAGAACTCGCACAAACCCTTAAAACTGGTCCTATTGGTGACGAAACATTTATTTGTGGTAAAAAAGGTACAAAATTTACCAAGGAAAGCTTTGGACATGCGTTTTTAAAAGCATGTACCAAAGCATGTATCAAAAAATCAGCGCATGGTTTAAGAAAATTAGCAGCAACACGCGCAGCTAACTCTGGTGCAACGGTCTCACAATTGAAAGCACTTTTTGGCTGGACAAATGATGCTATGGCATCTCTTTACACAAAGAGCGCAGATCGTAAAAAGCTCGCAATAGAGGCAATTAAAAAACTTCAAAAAAATGAGGGATAGAGGCAAAAAAATATAATAGAATCAATAATCTTTAAATTCCCTTATATTAGACATAACTATTTTATTTTACTTGCTTTTTATTTGCCAGAAAGAATTACCATATTTAAAAATAAAACGATTAGGTAACACTCTCAAAGAATTAGCTTATGGAGAATTATTTTTATTGAAACTTAAAAAACACTATAGAAAGCGTATTAAAATGATTGACCTTTTACAAGAAGTTTGTCAAAAAGCATATCTAGTTTGGAGGGGTGGCCGAGCGGTTTAAGGCACCGGTCTTGAAAACCGGCGTGCAGGAGACTGTACCGTGGGTTCGAATCCCACCCCCTCCGCCACAGCACTTTTATGGCGCTATAACTTTTTGATTTTATATGACTTTTTTAAAGGTTCGGGATAAATAAATAAAGGTTCGGGAATAGGATTTTTACACTTTCCTTTACAAAATGCATTCTTTTTGCCAGCTTTCTCTAATAATTTTTTTAATAGTTCTAAATCTTCTTGTGAAATAATGTTTATCAGTCTAGAAAACATACCAACAGTTTCACATCTGAAAGTATCAGAAGGCTTTATAATAAAACTTTTGCGACAAGAATCCGACTCTCTTCTCAAAATTTCTGCTACCTCTTGATCTAAAGCATAGAGTTCAATTATCTTTTCCTCCAATCCTACAGGAACAGATTTTTTGCCAATTTCTACAGATGATAAAAATGCTACAGATATATCTAATTTCTTAGCCATATCTAAGAGGCGTTCGGAGTGATCAATGCGAAGTTTCCGTAAAATTTTACCAAAAGATGT
>NZ_JBHIQG010000359.1:0-2324 GCF_042196425.1 Bartonella sp. AD328YNZD
CAAATTAATGAAGCTATTCATCACCTTACCAAAGGACGCACAACGATTATCATTGCTCATCGCCTTTCAACAATTGCCCGTGCTCATAAAATTGTGGTCATACAAAATGGACAACTAATTGAACAAGGTACTCAAAAAGAATTGCTCGCAAAAGAACATGGGTTTTATAAAAAACTTCATAATATCCAGTTCAAAAAACATACCCCCTAATTTCTAGATCCTTAAATAAGATTTGAAATAAAAAATGGATAGAAGGTAATGCTTCATTTATAAAAAAAGACTTGTTATCAAGAAAAAGCATTACTTCAATCAAGAATTGGCAAAGAATTTATGGTTTATTGAAAATAAACTTCTTGGATTTAAATGAAACCTTTACTCGCTATTTTGTTGAATGCAATTGACTTTAACCACGAAACTTCAAAAACCCCTTCCCTTCCTCAAATAAGTGTTGAAACATTCATAAGTGTTGTGAATCCCTGAAAAAGAGAGCATCAAGATTTGAAAAAATTGTTACGGAGGAGGAATCTGGATTAATACAACCTTTATCCGTGTTTATCCCTGCACTGATAATTTTTTTCTCTACACATTTTAAAGGACAAAGATTCTACCCAATCTGATCTGTAACAATCTAGATTTTTATTGAGTTCATTCCGCTTGATAACAACTTATGTGATTCACTTATACAAGGCTTACCCTAAAATATTTACCACGTGTTTTCAGAATACTGTGTCAAAATTACATATCTTATATCACCTCACCTCAAATGTCGGTCTTTTATAGTACAATAGAATAAGCTAACAATTATAAATTGTGCTGCAAATTATAGATACACTCCGTGTAAGAAAAACATTGAAAAATAAGAGAGGATTTTATAAAACTTTTTTTACTGTTGTAGCTTGCTTTAAAGCAAGCTTTGCTGTTTTTTCTACATCTAGAAACTAAAATGATATTCCTCTAATACCTTAACTGCTTGAAGAGTTTACAAATGCACAACGTTAATGCTTATATAAGGCTATGATTCAATATGCAAAAAAACAGATGAAAAGCAAAATGACATTCCTCTTTCTTTTAATCGCTAAAATAGAAAAATACGACATATAACTCTGATAAATATTTTTACAAAAATACCTGTCAACATACATCTTAACACTTATTTATAATCATAATTTATTATTTTACATCTCAAATAAAAAATACGATGTAATTTGCTTATTGCAAATCTTCTTTATATTGAGGATGAATCAATCCAAAGCACTTGTTGTGCGCCATAAGAGACATTAGCGTGTTTATAAAAACTCTTAAGATCAGCAATAAAAATACCTCTATGCTTTCAAGTGCAAAGGTTATCGTCAACATGACAAGCTAAAAAATAGATAATAATGCCGGCTTATATCTTTAATAAATACTTATACCTTTATTAATAACGGTAGTATGGATTTTATACCATTCATAAGAGGTATTTTATACCATTTCACAAGCAACCTTATGAAATAGGCTCAAGTGCACACTGAGAAATTTTTCTTTAAAACAAGCACGTGAACTTGCAACACAATAATGTTATATTTTGGAGTATTCTGTTTGGAGGGCTATTTGTTATAAGAAAAGTGATCTCATTCAAAAATACAATAAACAAAAATCTAAAATAATAGGTAATTTTTATTATTAAAAAGTATTGCTTCAAATGCGTTTGACAATAAAATCAATATCTTATGAATTCTCCGCTTGCCTCACGCTTTTATTTATCACGTTCTTTAATGGAATCATGTCCTTCACGTAAAAACAGAATGCCATTGTGTTGCAAATTCACCTGCTTGTTTTAAAGAAACCTCTCTCAAAGTCTTTCCCAAACCCATTTCGCGATAACATCCGTGAATTGTATAATGATAAATCCATTAAGCTCCCCATCTTTACACTTATGGAGTAACAAGCCGGCACCATTTACACTATTTTCCAGCCCCTAATGTTGCGACAGCTCTTAGCTCTCGAGATGATTCATAAGAGGCATTTTTAGTCATTTCTTAATAGTTTTATCCACACAGGATTCCCAGCTTGTAGCATGCAAGCCGAATGATTTTGATTGATTCAACGCGAGAGAAATTCGTATGATATGCATAGTTCTAATTCAAGTTGAATAACGATAAATTATCTTTATAAATCAATATATTGCACACACTACATTCTTTAGGCAACAGCACCACATGGGCTTGAAAACAAGATAAGGTATTTCTCTGAAATAAATATATAGCAGCAAAATAACATACTATCTTTCGTGAAGATTTTGTCCCTTTAGAGAATAAATCGAATATTTCAGATAGTTCTCTTCA